>NZ_SMKB01000088.1:0-27400 GCF_004348575.1 Actinomadura sp. 7K534 | reverse complement strand
ATCTCGGGGAGCTGCTGGACAACGTCCGGGAGACGGGGCTGGCGGTGCAGCTGTGGATCGAGGGTGAGGCGCGGTCGCCGTCGCCGGGGGTGGACGTGGCGGCGTTCCGGCTGATCCAGGAGGCGCTGACGAACACGCTGAAGCACGCGGGTCCGCAGGCGCGGGCGTGGGTGCGGCTGTACTACGGGGATCGCGACCTGACGGTGGAGATCGAGGACGACGGGCGCGGCACGGCGACGTTCGTGGCCGACAACGAGGACAATCCGGGGCATGGGCTTGTCGGCATGTACGAGCGGGTGGCGCTGTACGGTGGCGAGTTGAAGATCGGTCCGCGGGTCGGCGGCGGGTTCGGTGTCCGGGCGCGGTTCCCCCTGGAGGCGTGAGCGTCGTGCGCGGCGGGCGGCGGCGGCCCGGACGGCCGGATTCGGTCTCCCGGTGCCGGGAGGCCGTAGGTTGTGCGGGCCGTAGGTTTGGGCGTGGGCGCCGCCGGAAGGGCGGGCGCGCGGTGAGGCGAGGAGCGGGGACGATGGTGCGACCGGGACACCGGGCGGGCGGTGCGGTGCGATGAGCGCGGTGCGGGTGCTGCTCGTCGATGATCAGCCGCTGCTGCGGACGGGGTTCCGGCTCATCCTGGAGGCCGAGACCGACATCGCGGTGGTGGGCGAGGCCGGGGACGGCGCGGCGGCGGTGGAGCTGACGCGGTCGCTGCTGCCGGACGTGGTGCTGATGGACATCCGGATGCCGGGGGTGGACGGCATCGAGGCGACCCGGCGGATCGTCCGGGACGGTGCGGCCGCGCACGATCCGAGGGTGCTGATCCTGACGACGTTCGACCTCGACGAGTACGTGATCGAGGCGGTGCGGGCGGGGGCGAGCGGGTTCCTCCTGAAGGACTCGCCGCCGGAGGACCTGGTGCAGGCGATCCGGATCGTGGCGGCGGGCGACGCGATCGTGGCGCCGAGCGTGACGCGGCGGCTGCTGGACCGGTTCGCGTCGCGGCTGCCGGCGGTGCGGGACGAGGCGCCGCCGCCTGGGTTGGACACGCTGACCGACCGGGAGCGCGAGGTGCTGGCGCACGTGGCGCGGGGGCAGTCGAACGCGGAGATCGCGGCGGAGCTCGTGGTGAGCGAGACGACGGTGAAGACGCACGTGGGGAACGTGCTGGCGAAGCTCGGGCTGCGGGACCGGGTGCAGGCGGTCGTGTACGCGTACGAGACGGGCCTGAGCAGGCCGGGCCAGAGCTGACCGGGCCCGCCCCGGGGCCGCCCCGGGGCCGCGGGCGGGTGGTGGCCGCGGCGGGCGCGGGGGCGGTCTCAGGGTCGGACCCTGGTTCGCCCCTGTCTTCCGGTGGGGCGGGACTACTCCGGTAGGACGAGTGCCGCGGGGCTTCTCCTGCCTCCGGGGGACGGGCAAGTCCGTTCCTGGGGTCCATCACAGGAGTTCGTCGGCCTTCTACTGTTTTGGTACGCCGGGCCGTCGGGGGCCAGCACGGCCCGGCCGCATTGCTCCGCTCACTCGACTACGGGAGTTTCACGTGACGAACACCGCCCCATCGACCGCCGGCGCGCACACCGTGCCCGGGGAGGGCGAATTCGCCGCACGCACCCAGGGGATCACCAAGGTGTACGGGCACGGCGACGCCCAGGTCATCGCGCTCGACGGGGTCACCGTCGGCATCCCCCGGGGCCGCTACACGGCGATCATGGGCCCGTCGGGGTCCGGGAAGTCGACCCTCATGCACTGCATGGCGGGCCTGGACTCGGTGGACTCGGGTGAGGTCTACATCGGCGACACCGAGCTGACGCGGCTGAAGGACAAGCAGCTGACCAGGCTCCGGCGCGACAAGGTCGGTTTCGTCTTCCAGGCGTTCAACCTCGTGCCGACGCTGACGGCGCTGGAGAACATCACGCTGCCGATGGACATCGCGGGCCGCAAGGCGGACCGGGAGTGGCTGGACACGGTGATCGACACGGTGGGGCTGCGGCCGCGGCTGAAGCACCGCCCGTCGGAGCTGTCGGGCGGGCAGCAGCAGCGGGTGGCGTGCGCGCGGGCGCTGGCCGCCCGCCCGGAGATCATCTTCGCGGACGAGCCGACGGGGAACCTGGACTCGCGGTCCGGTGCGGAGGTGCTGGGGTTCCTGCGGGACTCGGTGCGGCGGATGGGCCAGACGATCGTGATGGTGACGCACGACCCGACCGCGGCGGCGTACGCAGACCAGGTGCTGTTCCTGTCCGACGGGCAGATCGTCGACACGATGGCGGAGCCGACGGCCGAGCGGGTGCTGGAGCGGATGAAGGGCTTCGACTCCGGGCCGGCCGCCGCGCAGGGCCCGGACGCGCAGGGGCCGGGGGTCGCGGCGCGATGATGGGCAGGGTCACGCTCCGCAACCTCGCGGCGCACAAGATCAGGCTGGTGCTGACGGCCGTCGCGGTGATCCTCGGCGTGGCGTTCGTCGCCGGGACGCTGATGTTCACCGACAGCATGAACAAGCAGTTCGACGAGCTGTTCAGCAGCATCAGCGAGGACATCGCCGTCGACGTCCGGGCGGAGAAGGTCGTGGGCGGCGACGACGACGGCATGTCGGCGCAGCCGGTGCCGGCGTCGGTGCTGGAGACGCTGAAGGGCGTCGACGGCGTCCGGGACCCGATCGGGAACGTCACCGGGTACGCGGCGGTTGTCGGCAAGGACGGGAAGATCGTCGGGACGCCGCAGAACGGCCCGCCGCAGCTCGGCGTGAACCTGACCGAGAGCGCGTTCTACGACCTGACGTCCGGCCGCGCGCCGCGGGGCCCGGCGGAGGTCGTCATCGACGAGGCGACCGCCGAGCACGGCGAGCTCGCGATCGGTGACACCACGCAGGTCATCACGGCGGGCCCGCCGCAGCGGATGAAGATCGTCGGGCTGGTCGACACCGGGAACATGATGGGCGCGACGGTCACCGCGTTCGACACCCCGACGGCGCAGCGGCTGCTGCTGAAGCCCGGTTACTTCACCGACATCGAGATGAAGTCGGCGGGCCCGTCGGAGGCGGAGCTGCGCGACCGCGTCGCGGCGGCCCTGCCGCCGGGCCTGGAGGCGATCACGGGGACCGAGCTGCGCGAGGAGGCGCAGAGCGACGTCGCGGAGATCATGGGGTTCTTCCGGACGTTCCTGCTCGCGTTCGCGCTGATCTCGATCTTCGTCGGGGCGTTCATCATCTTCAACACGTTCTCGATGCTGGTGGCGCAGCGGACCCGTGAGCTGGCGCTGCTGCGCGCGATCGGCGCGGCCCGCGCGCAGGTGACGCGGGCGGTGATCGGCGAGGCCGTCGCGGTCGGGGTCGTGGGGTCCACGCTCGGGCTGGCCGCGGGGGCCGGGCTGGCGTCGCTGCTGCAGACGCAGATGGGCGACGCCGGCGAGGGCGGCCTGACCCTCACCGCGAACGCGGTGTTCTGGTCGTACGCGGTCGGGATCGTGGTGACGGTCGTGTCGGCGTACTTCCCGGCGCGCCGCGCCGCCAAGATCCCGCCGGTGGCGGCGATGCGCGACGACGTGGCGCTGCCGCAGCGGTCGATGCGGATCCGGATCGCGCTGGGGTCGCTGCTCACCGCGATCGGCGCGGCGCTGATCGCGGTGGGCCTCGCCGGCGCCGGCGGCAACCCGGCGGTGCCCGTCGGGGCGGGCGCGTTCGGGGTGTTCATCGGCGTGGCGATGCTCGCGCCGGTGATCAGCGTGCCGGTGCTGCGGGTGCTGGGCGCGCCGGCGGCGCGGCTGCTCGGGGCGCCGGGGCGGCTGGCGCGGCAGAACGCGCTGCGGAACCCGCGCCGCACCGCCGCGACCGCCGCCGCGCTGATGATCGGGCTGGCGCTGATCACGACGGTGAACGTGCTGGGCTCGACGATGCGGGCGTCGCTCGACGAGCAGATCGACGCGCAGTTCGGCGCGGACTACCTGGTGCAGGCGCAGGGCGCCGGGGGCGTGAACGCCGAGGCGCAGCAGAAGGTGAAGGACGCGCCGGGCGTGGTGGCCGCGACGCCGACCTACAGCGGCGAGGTCAAGGTCGACGGCGAGGACGTGTTCTACGTCGCGGGCGACGCGCGGGTCATCACCGAGGCGGCGCGGCTGAAGATCGTGTCGGGGAGTCCGGCGGCCGGGCCGGCCGACCTCATGGTCGACGAGGGCACGGCGGAGGACCGCGGCTGGGAGGTCGGGGCGGCGGTGCCCGTCCAGTTCCCGGACGGGAAGACCGAGCGGCTGAACCTCAGCGGCGTGTACTCCAGGAGCGACCTGATCGGGCCGCGGCTGATGTCGCAGGAGATGCATCTGCGGCACACGCTGAATCCGACTGTCGGGATCATGGTGGTGGACACCGAGCGGGCCGACGCGGCGACGAGGACGGCGCTGGAGTCGGCGCTGCAGGGCTACCCGAACCTGGAGGTCGCCGACCAGGCGTCGCTGAAGGAGGACGCCCGCGGCCAGGTCGACGGGTTCGTGACGTTCCTGACGATCCTGCTGGTGATGTCGGTGGTCATCGCGGCGGTCGGGGTGATCAACACCCTGGCGCTGTCGGTGATCGAGCGGACCCGGGAGATCGGGCTGCTCCGCGCGATCGGGATATCCCGGCGGCAGCTGCGCCGCATGATCCGGCTGGAGTCCATCATGATCGCGGTGTTCGGGGCGGTGCTCGGCATGGGCATCGGGATCGCGTTCGGCGCGGCGCTGCAGAACGCGCTCGCCGACGACGGTCTCGGCGTCCTGTCGGTCCCGTACGGGACGCTCGTGGTCTACCTGGCGATCGCCGCGGTGATCGGTGTGCTGGCGGCGCTGTGGCCGGCGTGGCGGGCCGGGCGGATGGACGTGCTGAAGGCCATCTCCACCGAATGACCCGATGACCGCCCCGCGCGCCCGCCGGCCGAGCAGGCGGGCGCGCGGGGCGGACGCACGAGCAAGGCACGCGCAAGGCACGCGCAAGGTGAGCGGAAGGCGCAAGCGGAAGGCCCGGTCCCCTCGGGTGAGGGGGCCGGGCCTTTCCGGTGCGGGAGGCGCGCCGGGAGAGCCGGCGGGCGGTCCGCGGGGCCGGGCGCTACTCCGCGGAGTCGGCGGCGGACGCGGTCCCCGCGTCGCCGGCCGCGGCCGCGCCGGGCGCCACCGCGGCCTTGGCGACCGCGTCGGTCGCGCTGACCGTGGTGTTCTCCGGGAAGTGGCAGGCGGCCTGGTGGCCGGGGCTGAGCTCGACCAGCGGCGGCTCGACCTGCTTGCAGATGTCCTGCGCCTTCCAGCAGCGGGTGTGGAAGCGGCACGCGGGCGGCGGGTCCAGCGGGCTCGGCACGTCGCCCTGCAGCCGGATCCGCTTGCGCTCCCCGCGCTGGGACGGGTCCGGGATCGGCACCGCCGACAGCAGCGCGTTGGTGTAGGGGTGCATGGGTCGCTCGTACAGGTCCGTGCGGTCCGCCAGCTCGACGATCTTGCCGAGGTACATGACGGCGACCCGGTCGGAGATGTGCCGCACCACCGACAGGTCGTGCGCGATCACCACGTAGGTGAGGTCGAGCTCGTCCTGCAGGTCCTCCAGCAGGTTCACGACCTGGGCCTGCACCGACACGTCCAGCGCCGACACCGGCTCGTCCGCGATGATCAGCTTCGGCTTCAGCGCGAGGGTGCGGGCGATGCCGATGCGCTGCCGCTGCCCGCCGGAGAACTCGTGCGGGTACCGGTTGTAGTGCTCGGGGTTGAGGCCCACCAGCTCCAGGATCTCCTGGACGGCCTTCTTCACGCCCTGCTCGGCCTCGAGGTTCTGCAGCCGGAACGGGGCCCCCACGATCGCGCCGACCGTCTTGCGCGGGTTCAGCGACGAGTACGGGTCCTGGAAGATCATCTGGAGGTCGCGGCGGAACGGCCGGAGCCGGCGCTGCGACATCTTCGTGATGTCCTGGCCCTCGAAGGTGATCTTCCCGAAGCTGGGGTCCAGCAGCCGCATGATCATCCGGCCGGTGGTGGACTTGCCGCAGCCCGACTCCCCCACCAGCCCGAGGGTCTCGCCCTTGCGGACGGAGAACGACACGCCGTCCACGGCCTTGACCGCGGCGACCTGCCGGCGCAGCAGCCCCGCGGTGACGGGGAAGTGCTTGCCGAGGTTCTCCACCTCCAGCAGGTTCTCGCCCTCCCTGATCGGACGGGGCTCCCCGGCCGGGGCCTTGTCGACCGAGACCTTCTCGGCCGGGGTCTTGGATGTGCTCACAGTCTCGTTACCACCCGTGCTCGTCACAGCTTCGGCCGGATCTCGTCGGTCCAGATCTCCCGCCGTCTGCCGAGCGGGAGGTGGCACGCCGCCTTGTGGCCGGGTTCGACCTCGACCAGCTCGGGCCGCTTGGTCTCGCTCTTGCCCTCGTTCAGGTCCCGGTAGGGGCAGCGCGGATGGAACGCGCATCCGGAGGGCACGTTGATCAGGCTCGGCGGCGACCCGGTGATCGGCAGCAGCCGCTCGGACCGGTCGCGGTCCAGCCGCGGCATCGAGCCGAGCAGCCCCCACGTGTAGGGGTGCAGCGGCCGGTGGAAGGTGGCGTCCACGGACGCCTGCTCCACGGCGCGGCCCGCGTACATCACCAGGATGTCGTCGGCCAGCTCCGCGACCACGCCGAGATCGTGGGTGATCATGATGACGGCGGAGTTGAACTCCTGCTGCAGGTCCCGGATGAGGTCGAGGATCTGCGCCTGGACGGTCACGTCCAGCGCCGTCGTCGGCTCGTCGGCGATCAGCAGCTCCGGGTCGCACGACAGCGCCATCGCGATCATCGCGCGTTGCCGCATGCCGCCGGAGAACTGGTGCGGGTAGTCGTCGACGCGCTGGTCGGGCCGCGGGATGCCGACCTTGCCGAGCATGTCGACGGCGTGCTTGCGCGCGACCTGCTTGGACACGTCGTTGTGGACCCGGTACGCCTCGATGATCTGGTGGCCGACCGTGTAGAACGGGTGCATCGAGGACAGCGGGTCCTGGAAGATCATCGCCATGTCGCGGCCGCGGAGCCGGCGCACCTCGGCCTGCGAGGCGCCGACGAGCTCCTTGCCGTCCAGCCAGATCTCGCCGGACACGTTGGCGTTGCGCTTGTTGTGCAGGCCCAGGATGCCGAGGCTCGTGACGCTCTTGCCGGACCCGGACTCCCCCACGATCCCGAGCGTGCGGCCGCGCTCCAGCTGGAACGACAGGCCGTCGACCGACTTGACCAGCCCGTCGTCGGTCGGGAAGTGGATCTTCAGGTCGCGGACCTCCAGGAACGCCGTGGGAGCCTCGCCGGTGCCCGCGGTGTCCGCGGCGCGCGCGGTGCCGGTCATCAGCCCAGCCTCACTCTCGGGTCGACGATGGCGTACAGCAGGTCGACGATCAGGTTGATCACCACGATCGACGTCGAGGTGATCAGCGTGACCCCGAGGACCATGGGCAGGTCGCCGCTGCGGATCGAGTCGATCGCGAGCCGGCCCAGCCCCGGGATGCCGAAGGTGCTCTCGGTCAGGACCGCGCCGCCGAGCAGGAGACCGAGGTCGAGGCCGAACACGGTCATGATCGGTGTCAGTGACGCGCGCAGCGCGTGCTTGGTGACGACGGTCTTCTCCGGCAGCCCCTTGGCGCGGGCCGTGCGGATGTAGTCCTCGTTCATCGTCTCCAGCATGCCCGCTCTGGTGAGCCGCGCGTACATCGCCGCGTACAGGAACGCGAGCGTGACCCATGGGAGCACGAGGGCCTGGAACCACATCACCGGATTCTCGGTGATGGAGGTGTAGCTGCCCCCGCCCGGGAAGATCGGTATCGAGTACGAGAACAGCGCCAGGGACACCAGGCCCGTGAAGTAGATGGGGAGCGACACGCCGCTCAGTGCGACGATCATCGCCATGCGGTCCCAGAGGGTGCCTCTGCGCAGCGCCGAGATGACGCCGACGGTGATGCCGCCGACGAGCCAGATGACCGCGGCGCCGACCGCGAGCGACAGCGTCGCGGGGGCGCGGTCGAGGAGCGTCTCCAGGACCGGCTGGCTGCTGCGGTAGGAGTACCCGAGGCACGGGGCCGGGCAGTGGTCGGTGACCGGCCCGGCCTTGAAGTCCTTGCCGACGAGGATGGCCTTGAGGTAGTCCGCGTACTGCACCACGACCGGGTCGTCGAGCCCGAGCCGTTCCTTGGTGTCCTCGATGGCCTGCTGGGTCGGCGCCTTGCCGACGTAGCCGGCCGCGATCTGGTCGGTGGTCTGCCCCGCCAGCTTCGGCAGCCAGAAGAAGATGCCGAAGGTCACCAGGCTGACCAGCAGCAGCATGAGAAGGGCACCGATGAGGCGCCGGACGATGTATGCGAGCAAAATTCGCGGCCCAGCTCACCGGCCGGGCGGGCCTGTTGGGCCCGTCCCGGCCGGTGGGCGTCGCCTTCACCTGCCTTCAGAGGGACGCACGGACGAGCGGAGTGTTACTCCGACACGCCCATGTTCAGGTAGTCGTACATTCCGCCGTAGGAGAGCGTGATCCCGGCGTTGGTCACCCGCTCCGGCCGGTACATCAGGGCCTTGGCGTAGATCAGCGGAACGTTCGTCGCCGTCTCCATCACCATCTTGTCGACCTCGCCGTAAGCCTTGAGGCGGGCCGCCTTGTCCGGGTTGGTGATGGCCTGGTCGAGCGCCTTGTTGATCTCCGGGTCGTCCAGCTCGGCGAGGTTGGTGTTGCCCGAGGGCTTGATCGCGTCACCGTGGACGACCTGCTGCAGGAAGCCGTAGCCGGTCGGCCAGTCGGCCGCCCACGCCCAGATCATCATGCCGACGCCGTGGTCGTGGACGTACTTCGGCACGCCGGCGTACTTGTTGAAGTAGTCGCCCGCGGGGAACTGGACGATCTCAACCTCGATCCCGACCTTCTTCAGGCTCTGCTGGATCGCCTGCGCCATCGCGACTTCCTTCGGCCGGTCGGACCGGGCCGAGATCTTGGTCTTGAAGCCGTCGGGCTGGCCGCACTCCTGCAGCTCCTGCTTGGCCTTGTCGAGCGTGGCCTGGTCCAGGCCGCCGTTCTCCGCCTGCTTCTGCGGGTACAGGTCGAACTTGGTGTAGCCGTCGACCGCCGGGGGCAGGATCGTGGTGCCCACGTCACCGCCGGCCAGCGGGCCTCCGTAGGCGGTCTGCGCGGCGACCTTGTCGGTCGCGTACTGCACGGCGCGGCGGCAGTGCAGGTTGTCGAGCGGCTTGACGTTGACGCTCAGCGACATGAACCGCAGGAAGCCCTGGATGGGGTTGTCCACGTACGGCTTCTGGTCGTCGGCGAGGACCTTCGGCTGCGTGCCGGCCTGGACGCCGACGCCGGAGATGTCCATGTCGAGCGACCCGGCGAGGAGCCGCTGGTCGATGTCGTCCGCGTTCTGCTTGGCCTGGACCTCGATCGTGTCGGGCAGCGCCTTGCGGATCGGGTCGGTGTTGGCGTCCCAGTGGGGGTTCCGGGACAGCGTCATCGACTTGCCGCGCGTGTAGTTGTCGACCTTGTACGGGCCGCTGGAGACCATGGCGTTCTCGTACTTCAGGCCCGTGTCCTTGGCCTTCGGCACCGGCATGGTCTGCGACATCGCGACCAGGTAGTCGAACTCCTGGAACGGCTCCTTCAAGTTGAACACGATCGTCTGGTCGTCCGGCGTCTCGATGGACTCCAGGCCCTTGTCGCTCTTGTCCTTGTAGGGGCCCTTGTACGCCGGGTCGTTGTCGACCAGGTACTGCTTGAAGTACTTCGGCCCGAGTTGCAGCTCCTCGGTGTAGTTGCTGCGCTCGACCGCGTACTTGACGTCCTTGGAGGTGACGGTGCTGCCGTCGTCGTACTTGACGCCCGTCCGCAGCTTGTAGGTCCAGGTCTTGCCGCCGTCACTGGCCTGCCCGAGGTCGGTCGCCAGGTCGGGGATGACCTCCAGGCTCTCCTTGCCCGCGCCCGGCTTGAACGTCGTCAGCGCACGGCCGTAAAGGCGGGCGAAGTTCTGCGAGAAGGCGTAGTAGGTGTTGCCCGGGTCCGGGGAGTCCCAGTCGTCGGAGTGGGCGAGCTTCAGCGTGCCGCCCTTCTTGTCCGACTGGTTGACGACCTCGTTGACGCCGGCGTTCCAGCCGGGGCCGTCCCCTCCCGTGGAATCGCCGCCGCCGCAGGCGGCGAGCGAGGCCGCGAGGACCCCGGCCGCGAGCACCGCGAGCGGTCTCATCTTGTTCATGTGCAGGCGCACCCTTTCAGTTAGGCGGGTCGGATGAACCCGAATCACTTGGCCCGAGGGTCGAGAGCGTCCCGGAGCCCGTCACCGAACAGGTTGAAGGCGAGGACGGTGATGAAGATCGCCATACCCGGAATGATCATGAACATCGGGTCCGAGGAGTAGATCGGCACCGCGAGCGTCAGCATGCCGCCCCACGACGGCGTCGGCGGGATGACGCCGACGCCGAGGAACGACAGCGCCGCCTCGAACAGGATGTTCACCGGGATCAGCAGCGTCGCGTACACGAGGATCGGCGCGACCAGGTTCGGCAGGATCTCCTTGAACAGGACATAGGAGTTGCTGGCGCCCATGCTGCGCGCGGCGTCGACGAACTCGCGTTCGCGCAGCGAGAGCGTCTGGCCGCGGATGATGCGGCCGATGTACGGCCAGTTGAAGAAGCCGATGACGATGACCAGGACCGACACGCGCAGCCCGTTGCCGGTCATCCCGAACGCCCCGTCCGCGACGACGCCGACCAGCGCGATCGCGAACAGCAGCAGCGGGAAGGCCAGGAACGCGTCCATGGCGCGGCTGATGATGTAGTCGACCCAGCCGCCGAAGTAGCCGGCGATGACGCCGAGGGCCGTGCCGATGACCACCGACATCAGCGTGGCGAGGAACGACACCAGCAGCGAGATGCGGGCGCCGTGCACGATGCGGGCCAGCATGTCGCGGCCGGTGCCCGGCTCCACGCCGAGCGGGTGGTCCATGCTGATGCCCGAGTGCCAGAAACCGTACTTGGGGCGGTTGTAGGTCGGGTCGATCAGGTTCTGGTGGTAGGTCAGCGGGTTCTGCACGAAGTACGGGCCGAAGATCGCGATGAGGATCAGCAGGATCACCACGACGGCGCCGGTGAGCGCGACCTTGTCGCGCTTGAGCCGCATCCAGGCGATCTGTCCCAGGGAGCGCCCCTGGATCTTCTTGCGGTCGACGCCCGAGAGCACCGCTTCCGGATGCGCCTCGGTGTCGGACCCGCTCACCTCGATGGGTGCGGCCACGCTCCATACCTCCTACCGTCCGGCCACTGGTTCGGCCCTGCCGCCGGCGCTGGGCCGGCCGGCGGCGGAGATCATCCGCCGCCCCGTACTCGGCACGCCGCGTTCGCTGAAGGGAAACGTAGTCCTTCGACCACGACTGTCCATCCGTGTGAGGACCTATGCCAGTACCCGTATCTGACTTGTGATCTCGTCGTCATCTGGGCAACACGCGGAGCGACAGCACTTCCGACAAACCGCCCGAATAGTACGTTCGGGACAGGACTGACAGGGGTCTCGATCCGGTCTAGACCGGGAAGCTTTACCGTTCCGAGTCCGTTCCGATATCGATTCTCCGCAGGTCAGCGTCCCGGCGGACACAATCCCCGGCATCCCCCGTCCCGGCACGCCCCAACCGCCACGGGCGTCACAGCGATGACTCACGGCGCGGGCATCAGGCGGCGGGCTCCGGCGCGGGAAGCGGGCGGCACACGGGAACGGCGGGCCGGGCGGCTCCGGGTCAGCTGATGCCGCGGTCGCGCAGGATCCGCTCGATCTCGGCCATCTCGGGGTCGCCGCCCGGCGCGGGACCCTCCACGGCCTGCTGCCCGCCCGAGCGCCCTGCGGGCTTCTGCTTGCCGCCCCCCGCGGCCTTGCGCCCCCCGGAAGCGGCGCCGCCGGACGCGCCCGCGCGGCGGCTGATCATCGCGCCGGAGACCAGGTAGAGCAGCACGGCCACCCCCGCCACCGCGACGCCCGCCCACCGGGTCGGGCTGAACGCCAGGTCGACGAAGAACTCCGTGACCCCCGTCATCGCCGCCGCGAGGGGCACCAGGGACAGGGCGGCGCCGCGCAACCCGGTCCCCGCGCCGCGGCGGCGGTAGACCCCCCAGCTGACGACCAGCCCGACCAGGGTCACTGCGAGACTGATCGCGAAGATGGCTGTGTCACTCATGCCGGCCCCTCATTCCATACGGTGCTGCGTCTCTGCGGTGATGCCTCATTTCCATCGTCACACGTCGGGGGCCGGTTCCGATCCTCCCGGCGGACGGTTTCCGGGCGCGCGGCCCTCCTCCTCCCGCGTGACCCGTCCCGTAAGGACCGCCCCGCGGGTATCGGGCGCGGGTCCGGTCACGGACGCGTTGCGGGGCCGCGGTGCCGGGACGCGGCGCCGGGTCCCGGGCGAGGGCCGGTTCTCAGGCCCCGGTGAAAGCGGGCAGGGCCCGCAGGGTGTCCAGGGTGACCTCGCGCAGCGAGGACACCACGACGCGGCCCGGTGCGGGAGGGATCGGCAGGACGCCGGGGACCGCGACGGTGACGCAGCCCGCCGCCTCCCCCGAGGCGACGCCGTTCGGGGAGTCCTCCAGGACGACGCAACGGGCCGGGTCGGCGCCCAGGCGGGCCGCGGCCGTCAGGTAGGGCTCGGGGTCGGGCTTGGTGCGCGCGACCTCGTCGCCCGCGACGCTCAGCGCGAAGTGCTCGCGGCCGATCGCGTCCAGCACCGGCTCGATCAGCCGCCGGTGGCTGGAGGACACCAGCGCCGCGGGGACCCCGGCCGCGCGGACCTCGGACAGCAGGTCCTTCGCGCCGGGCATCATCGGCACGCAGGCGCCGAGCCGCTCGGCCATGCCGTCCAGCATCCGCCGCCCGACCTCCTCGGGGGAGGCGGTCGCGCCGGTCAGCTCCAGCATGTAGCGGACGGCGACGTCCAGGGAGCCGCCGACGAGCTTCTCCTGGTGGGCGGGGCTCCACTCGCCGCCCAGCCACGCCATGACCTCCGACTCGACCTCCAGCCAGACGCGCTCGGAGTCGATGAGCAGGCCGTCCATGTCGAACAGCACGGCCTGCGGGCCGCCAAGGGTCACGGTGCTCCTCCAGGGTGTCGCGAACATCACGCGCGCCGGGCCGCGCTGGCGGCGTTTCTTCTTGGACGGGCTGTGCAAAGAGACGGTGACGGATGGGTCGGCCGACCGATACCGTGCCCTCTAAACTACTATCCGGTAAGGAACGGTATGAGCGCCTACCGCATCATCCTCGTCGGCACCGACGGCTCGGACTCCTCCTTCCGCGCGGTCGACAGGGCCGCCCAGCTGGCCGCCGCCACCGGCGCGACCCTCCTGCTCGCCTCCGCCTACAGCCCCATGCCCGAGCGGGAGCGCGCGAGCGCCGCCGACCGCCTCGGGGACCTCGCCTATAAGGTGCAGGGTTCCACGCCGGCCGACGACGCGCTGCGCGCCGCGCGCGAGCGGGCGGTCGCGGCGGGCGCCACCGACATCGACCAGATCGCCGTCGAGGGCGACGCCGTGGACGTCATCTCCAAGCTGGCGAAGGAGCGCGGCGCGGGCCTCGTCGTGATCGGCAACCGCGGGCTGAACAGCCTCGCCGGGCGGATCCTCGGGTCGGTCCCGGCGAACCTCTCGCACCGGTCCCCGTGCGACGTGCTGATCGTGCACACCACGGACGGCAAGTAGCCCGTCCCCCGGCCCCGCCCGCCACCGTGCGAAGGACGAACTTCGTTCAGCTTTTCCGCTGCGGGCGTAGGGCGCGGGGGTCTGCCGCCGGGAGGGTGGGGTAGGCCATCCGCAGGACGTAGGCTGACAGCCACCGATCATGAGCGGGGCCCCCGCCCCGGGAGATGACGGCCCCCGCCGGTGGTGCAGTACCTGGGCGTCGGAAGGAGGCAGCGCGTGGTCGAGCTCGAAGACGTGCCGGAACTCGTGGATCCGGTGCTCGTGGCCGCCTTTGAGGGGTGGAACGACGCCGGGGAGGCCGCCAGCGGCGTGATCTCGCACCTGGAGTCCACCTGGGAGGCGGTGCCGATCGCCGAACTCGACCCCGACGACTACTACGACTTCCAGGTCAACCGCCCGATCGTGGAGATGACCGAAGGGGAGACCCGCGGCATCACCTGGCCGACCACCCGGGTCTCGTGGGCGCGGCTGCCGAACGGCAAGGACGTGGTCCTGCTGCACGGGATCGAGCCGAACATGCGGTGGCGGTCGTTCTGCCGCGAGCTGGTCGGGCTGATGCTGGAGCTGGAGGTCCGCAACGTCGTGCTGCTCGGCGCGCTGCTCGCCGACTCCCCGCACACCCGGCCGGTGCCGGTCACCGGCGCCGCGTCCGAGGCGGGCCTCGTCAGCACCCTGCACCTGGAGCCGGCCCGCTACGAGGGGCCGACCGGGATCCTCGGCGTCCTGCAGGACGCGTGCGCGAAGGCCGACCTCGACACGGTGTCGCTGTGGGCGGCCGTCCCGCACTACGTCGCGCAGCCGCCGTCGCCGAAGGCGACGCTGGCGCTGCTGCGCCGCGTCGAGGACCTCCTGGACGTCACCGTCCCGCTCGGCGAGCTGCCCGAGGAGGCGCGCGCGTGGGAGCACGGCGTCAACGAGCTCGCCGAGGAGGACTCCGAGGTCGCCGACTACGTCCGGACGCTGGAGGAGCAGAAGGACGCGACCGAACTGCCCGAGGCGAGCGGCGACGCCATCGCCCGCGAGTTCGAGCGCTACCTGCGGCGCCGGGACCCGGGCCGCGGTTAGGATCGGGGAGAGTCCCGTTCCCGGTGAAGGCCCGCGCACGCCGCCAAGTGCGCCCACCATGACTCTTCTCACCCTTGAGGGCGGAGGCGCCCGCGGCCGGTGAGCCGCCGCGCCGCCGGCCCGGCGATCCGGGTCCGTCCGGCCCGTGAGGTCCGCCGCCAGCGCCGCCGCCGCGCCCATCCCTGCTGGGACCACCTGATCGCCGCGCCCCTCTGGCCGCTGCACGGCGCCAACCTGGGGACGCTCCTCCGCACCTGCGACGCCGTCGGCGCCTGCATGGCGGTGCCCCGGTTCTCCTGGGTGCCCGAGGCGCTCGCGCGCGGCAACACGCTGCGCCGTCCCGCGTGCGTCCACTGGGTGAACGATCCGCTCGGCTGGCTGGAGCGCCAGCGGGACGCGGGTTCGCGGGTCGTCGGGGTGGAGCTGGCCGACGAGGCGGTGCGGCTCGCGGACCTGCCCGCGGCGCGGACCCGCACCGTGGCGGTGCTCGGGCACGAGCAGTCCGGCATCCCGGGCGAGGCGCTCGATCTGCTCGACCTGGCCGTGGAGATCCCTATGGTGGGAGGCGGCGCCAGCCTGAACGTGGCCGTCGCCGGCTCGCTGGTCCTGTACCGTCTCGCGGGCCTGCTGTGACGGGCGCGGCCCGGGACCGGAGGGAAGGGAGGCCACGTGCCGGAAGGCCGACCGGAGGCGCGGCCGCTGCGCCCCCACGACCCGGCCCGCCTCGGCCGCTACGACCTGGTCGGGCGGCTCGGCTCCGGCGCGCAGGGCACGGTGTTCCTCGGGGTCGGCGCGGACGGCGAGCAGAAGGCGGCGCGGCCCGGGGCGGCGGGCAGGTCACGGCTCCGGTGACCACGCCCGGCCGGTCGTCGAAGCCGTCGTCGGCGGCGCCCTCCACCGCCCGCACCGGCCGGCCGCCGGCCTCGCCGGCCCCGGCGCCTCCGGGCCCGGGCGAGGGCACCCGCCCCGGTGGCGGGGACGACGGCGGCCCGCCGCCCTCCAGCGTTCCGCCGCCCAAGGCCGTCGTGCTCGGCTCGCCCGATCCCGGCCGGTACTGCGGCACCCGCGGGCGCGACGCCGAGTTCCGCTCCGGCGAGTGGTACTGCGTGCCGCGCGGCGGCGACATCGGTGTCGACACCCACATCACGATGACGCAGGTGTGCGCGTCGCAGTACCGCCCGGACGCCGAGGCCCGCACGAGCGGCGGCGCCGGCGACCCGTCCGCGTGGGAGTGCTACGTGATGCGTTAGAGCGCGACGCCGAGGAGGGCGTCGGCGATGGCCTTCACCTGGGCCGGGGCCGTCTCGTCGGTGCCGTCGGCGGCGGCCCAGGCGTCGATGGCCGCCAGCGCGGCCGGGGCGTCCAGGTCGTCGGCGAGGCGGTCGCGGACGGCGGCGGCGACCGGGGCGGCGGGCGGCCCGGACGGGCGGGACGCCGCGGCGCGCCAGCGGTCCAGCCGGTCCTGGGCGGCGGCGAGGCCGCCGTCGGTCCACTCCCAGTCGGACCGGTAGTGGTGCGCCAGCAGCGCCAGCCGGATCGCCATCGGGTCGGTCCCCGCCTCGCGCAGCCGCGACACGAACACCAGGTTGCCGCGCGACTTGGACATCTTCTCGCCGTCGAGGCCGACCATGCCGGCGTGGACGTAGGCGCGGGCGTGCGGGCGCTCCCCCGTCGCGACCTGGGCGTGCGAGGCGCTCATCTCGTGGTGCGGGAACGCCAGGTCCGACCCGCCGCCCTCGACGTCGAACGCCATCCCGAGGTGCTCGATGGAGATGGCCGAGCACTCCACGTGCCAGCCGGGGCGGCCGACGCCGAACGGCGAGTCCCAGCCGGGCTCGCCGGGGCGCTGGGCCATCCACAGCATGGCGTCGAGGGGGTCGCGCTTGCCCGTCCGGGCGGGGTCGCCGCCGCGCTCGGCGAACAGCGGCGCCATCTCCTCGCCGGTCAGCCCGCTGACCTGCCCGAACGCGGGGTCGGCGGCGATGGGGAAGTAGACGTCGCCGTCGACCTGGTAGGCGGCGTCCCGGCCGCGCAGCTTCTCGATCATCTCGATGATGAGCGGGATCGACTCGACCGCGCCGATGTAGTGCTCGGGAGGCAGGACCCGCAGGGCGGTCATGTCGTCGCGGAACAGCTCGATCTCCCGCTCGGCCAGCTCGCGCCAGTCCTCGCCCGTCTCACGGGCACGTTCCAGAAGCGGGTCGTCGACGTCGGTGGTGTTCTGGACGTAGAGGACGCGGTGGCCCCGGTCGCGCCACACGCGGTTGACGAGGTCGAAGGCGACGTAGGTGTTGGCGTGCCCGATGTGGGTGGCGTCGTACGGGGTGATCCCGCACACGTACATCCGGGCGGTGCCGCCGGGGCCGTCCGGGCCCGCGGGACGCGCCGTCCCCGTCCCGGTGTCGTGGAGTCTGAGCGGCCGTGCCGCGGCGGGCAGTCCCGCGTCGGGGAGGCTGGGGACATCGGAGGCGGGCCACGATCGCATACGGAAAGCTTATCCATGCCCAGCTAGATGGGTTACGCCGAGATCGTCGGCGATTGCCCGGACCTGTCCGGACCTCCGGCTCAGCGGCGCCGGAGGCGGGGGTCGAGCAGCGAGTAGCAGATGTCCACCACCAGGTTCGCGGCGATCACGCACACCGTCACCAGCAGCGTGACGCCGATGATCACCGGGGTGTCGCCGGCCGCGATGGACTGGTGGACGAGCTGCCCCACGCCCTGCAGCCCGAACACCTTCTCGATGACGATCGTGGAGCCGACGAGCGCGCCGAGGTCGATGCCGAACTGGGTGACGACCGGGGTGAGCGCCGGGCGCAGGACGTGCCGGCCGACGACGCGGCGCTCCGGCAGGCCCTTGGCCCGCGCCGTGCGGACGTAGTCCTCGCCCAGCACGTCCAGCATCGCGGCGCGGGTGAGGCGCGTGTAGGTGGCGAGCATCAGGAAGGACAGCGCGATCCACGGCAGGATCATCCTGCGCAGGAAGTCGGCCTCGAGCGGCGGACCGGCCTCGAACAGGCGGACGCCGCTCTCGGTGAGCCTGGTCGAGAACACGTACAGCAGCGCGAGCGCCATCACGAACGGCGGGGTCGCCAGGCCCAGCAGCACGAACGCCGCGGCGGCGCGGTCCCAGAGGGTGCGGGCCTTCACGGCGCCGAGCATCCCGAGGGCGACGCCGCCGGCGAACCACAGGACCCCCGCGCCGGCGATCAGGCACAGCGTCGTGGGCAGCCGGGCGGCGATCAGGGCCGTCACCGGCGCGCCGGTGACGTAGGAGTCGCCGAGGTCGCCGCGCAGCAGCCGCCCGGCGAAGCACCAGTACTGGACGGGGAAGGGCCGGTCCAGGCCGAGGTTCGCGCGGATCTGCGCCAGCGTCTCGGGGGTGGCGCGGGGCCCGCCGAGGACCCGCTCCACCGGGACCGGCGACACGTGCACGAACACGAACACGAGGGTCGCCACCAGCCACAGCATGAACACCGCGTGCAGGACGCGGCGGGCGGCGAGGCGCACCATCCCCGGGTCACCTCCCCCGGGCGGCGGGGCCGCCGCGCGGGTCGAGGGCGTCGCGGACCGCGTCGCCGACCATGGTGAACGACAGCGTGGTCAGCAGCAGCAGGGCGCCCGGGACGGCCAGCAGCCACCACGCCGTCTGGAACACGTCGCCGCCCTCGCCGAGCATCGACCCCCAGCTCGGCATCGGCGGCGGCACCCCGGCGCCGAGGAACGACAGCGTCGCCTCGAACACGATCGCCGCCGGGATCAGCAGCGCGGTCAGCACGGTGACCTGCGCGGTCAGGTTCGGCAGGATCTCCGCGACCATGATCCGCGCCCTGGAGGCGCCGAGCAGCCGGGCGGCCTCGACGAACTCCTGCCGGCGCAGCGCCAGCACCTGGCCGCGGATGACGCGGGCGAACGCCGCGACGGAGAAGAACGCGACGACCAGGATCGTCATCGTGATGCCGGCGCGGGCCGAGGTGATCTGGAACGTGGTCGACAGCAGCACCGCGACCAGCAGGTACGGCAGCGCGAGCGTGAGGTCGATCAGCCGGGACAGCAGGGTGTCCAGCGCGCCGCCGGCGAGGCCCGCGAGCATCCCGGCGAGGGTGCCGGCGACGGCGGCCAGCAGCGCCGCCGACAGCCCGACGGCCAGCGAGATCCGGGCGCCGTAGGCGGCGCGGACGAGGACGTCGCGGCCGAGCTGGTCGGCGCCGAGCGGGAACTCCCCGCCGGGCCCGCGCGGCTGCCCGGAGGCGTCGAGGCCCGTCCCGGGGAACGTGGCGTGGTAGGGGTGGCCGGTCAGGTGCTCCCACAGCGGCGCCAGCGCGGCGAACGCCGCGATGAGCAGCAGGACCGCGACGGACGCGGTGGCCGCCCGGTCGCGCTTGAACCGCTCCCATGCGAGCCGGGACGGGCCGCGCGCCCGCCCCGGGCGCCTCCCCCGTTCCGGGCCGGTGCCCGGGCGGGCCCGCCGGCCCCCGCAACGCCACCGAGATCGCATTGAGTGGCCAAGGTAGCACCGACCGTCACCGTTCCGCCGCAGCGTCGCCGAAACGGCTCTGAGTCACCGCACGCTTACATGCTGCGGGCTCGCCCAGGGAGCCGGCGCTGCAGGATGCGGGTCTTACAGGATGCGGGTCCAGGCGGCACCGTCGCCGGGGGCGGCGGAGAAGTCGTACCGGACGCCGCCCGGCGCGAGCGCGGCGAGGGTGACGGACGTGGTGCCCCAGACCCGGCCGTCGCCGAGGTCGAGCAGGGGCAGCAGCGCGCGGTGGTCGGCGCGGGGCAGGCCGTCGCCGTTCACGAGCGCCGTCCAGTCGCCCCATGCCCGGTCCACGGGGTCGTCGCGGCCGGGCTCGGGCCGCGGCGCGGCGGCCAGCCGGGGCCGGAAGTGCGCGAGCCGCGCAGCCATGTAGGCGTCCTCGGTGTCGCCCTCCGGCTGCCCCTCGCCCTCCAGCCCGCTGTTGACGATCATGTGGAGGCCCGGGCCGAGGTCGCGTTCGGCGAGGTCGTCGCCGTCCCAGCTCCACAGCCGCACCCGGCCGGGGTCGGCGGCGACGAGATGGAAGGGGTCGTAGACCCGCAGGTCCGACCGGCCGAGCTTGCCGTCGGCGGCGGCCCGCAGCGGCAGCTCGCCGCGGGAGACGCGCCCCTCCTCGGGCGCCATGCGGCCGCGCCCGTTGAGGACGAGGCCGACCCGGGGCGCGCCGGGGTCGACGGCGAGCCACGTGCCGCCCGCGCGCAGGTCCCGGCCGCCGACCAGGCCGGGCCGGTCCGGCCAGTGCCGCCCGGGCGGCTCCCAGTCGCGGGCGACGAACTCGTCCCGCACGCCGACCAGCAGGACGGGTACCGGGGAGGCGGGGTCGATGCTGATGATCGCCGTGCACATGCCCTAATTGGAGCACTTGCCGCAGATCACCCGGACGGCGGGGTCGCCGGGTCCGTGCCCGCGGTCAGAGCGGCGGCCAGGGGATGGCCGGCCAGTCCTCGGGAGGGTAGGGGTGGATCCGGTGCTTGAGCATGAGCTCCACGCGGCGGCGGGTGGCGTCCACCTCGTCCGGGGTGAGGAGCTCGGCGAGGCGCGCGCCCAGCGGGCCGCGCATGGCGGCGTCCACGCGGCCGAGGGCGTCCAGCGCCTCGGGCGTCAGGGGCTTGCCGCGCCACTGCCACAGGACGGTGCGGAGCTTGTAGTCGACGGAGAAGCAGACGCCGTGGTCGCAGCCGTAGACGTGGCCGTCGCCGGGCGGGAGCAGGTGCCCGATCTTGCGGTCGGCGTTGTTGACGACGGCGTCGAACACCGCCATGCGGCGGACGGCCTCGTCGTCCGAGCGGGACAGGGCGACGAGGTCGATGTCGGGGTCGGGCTCCACCCACAGCTGCACCATGCCGGGCCCGTAGGGGCCGTCGCGGTGCACGGTGGGCGGGACGGTCGCCCACCCCATGGCCTTGGAGACCTCGTAGGCGGCGACCTCGCGCTCGGCGAGGGTCCCGTCGGGGAAGTCCCACAGCGGCCGCTCCCCCGCGACGGGCTTGTACACGCAGGCGGCGGCGAGGCCGTCGCGCTCGACCGAGCAGTACAGGGTGGCGTTGGACGCCTGGACGAGCCTCCCCTCCACGCTGAGCCGCCCGGCCGACAGCAGCTCCTCGGCGGCGGCGACGTCGCGGGGCGAGACGCGGCGCCCCGGCTCGCCCCGCCCGGCGTCGTCCGCGGTCGCCCGGTCGCGGGAGGACTGCGTCATGCGCCCATTCTCCAGGCCCGGTGATCCATGATCCAGTACAACGGAGGCGTCATCTCAGCCCAGGTATCCGTTCTGGCGCGGGCACACGTGGCCCTCCGTGTCGAGGGGGAGCCCGCACAGCGGGCAGGGCGGGCGGCCCGCGGCGACGACCTTCAGGGCCCGCTCGGCGAACGCGCGGGCCTGCGCGGCGCTGATCCGCACCCGCAGCACCGCGATGGCCGGGTCCTCCTCGCCGACCTCGGCGTCCTCCTCGGCCTCGGTGACCTCCTGCGCCTCGATGACGACCTGCTCGTCCTCGGGGTCCCACGCCAGCGCCATCGTGCCGACCTTGAACTCCTCCTCCACCGGCTGGTCGAGGGGGGCGTCGTCCTGCAGCTCCGAGGGGGCCACCGCGGGGACCGGCGCGTCGCCCCCGCTGCGCCGCAGCACCTCGTCCAGCAGCTCCTCCAGCCGCTCGGCCAGCAGCGTCACCTGGAATTTCTCCAGGCCCACGCTGGTCACGCGGCGGCCCGAGCGCGCCTGCAGGTAGAAGGCGCGGTCGCCTGGCCGTCCGACGGCGCCGGCGACGAAGCGCTCCGGCAGGTCGTAGGAGATGACGGGCATGGCACCGACCCTACGCGCCGCCGCCCACGGGCGCGTCCTCCGGCCCGAGTCCGTCTTTCCCGGAACCTTCCTCCGGCGGCTTGGGAACCAGACCGGCCACATCGCCGCCGGTGTCGTTGACGCGGACGACGAACGGGCGCGTTTCGGTGTAGCGGATGACGGTGAGCGAGGCGGGGTCGGCCTGGATGCGCTGGAACTGGTCCAGGTGGAGGCCGAGCGCGTCGGCGACGATCGACTTGATGATGTCGCCGTGGCTGCACACCAGGTAGAGGGCGTCGGGGCCGTGCTCGGCGGCGACGCGCCCGTTCCAGTCGCGGACGGCGGTGACCGCGCGGTGCTGCGCCGCGGCGAGGGACTCGCCGTCCGCGCCGGGGAACCGCGCGGCGCTCGGGTGCGCCTGGACGACCCGCCAGAGGGGCTCCTCGGCGAGCTCCTTGAGGGGGCGGCCCGTCCAGTCGCCGTAGCGGACCTCGCCGAACCGCTCGTCGGTCTCGATCTTCCCGACCGGGCCGTCGTGCCCGGCGGCGATCGCCTCGGCGGTCTCGGCGCAGCGCTCCAGGGGGCTGGTCACGACCGTGGCGAGCGGGAGGGCCGCCAGGCGGGCCGCGAGCCGGGCGACCTGGCCGCGGCCGCGGTCGTCGAGGCGCACCCCCGGCGTCCATCCGGCGAGCACGGGTCCGGTCATCGCGGTCAGGCCGTGCCTGACCAGGAGGAGGGTGGTCACAGCGGCCACTGTAGGAGATGCCCGGCATCCGCCCGGGCGGCGGGCCCGCGCGCCGATGCGGGAGAATCGAATCGTGATCGTCGACCGGGCCATCTACGCGGACGGGACGCGCCGTGCCATCGGCGGCGACATCAGCGACGCCTTCGACGTGGCGCGCCGGGATCCGGGCGCCTTCGTCTGGATCGGGTTGTTCGAGCCCGACGAGGCGGAGTTCGACCTGGTCAAGGAGGAGCTCGGGCTGCACCCGCTCGCCGCCGAGGACGCCGTCTCGGCGCATCAGCGGCCCAAGCTGGAGCGCTACGACGACACGCTGTTCATCGTCCTGAAGACGCTCACCTACATCGACGAGACGTCCGACATCGAGGTCGGCGAGATCATGCTGTTCCTCGGCGAGCAGTTCGTCGTCACCGTCCGGCACGGCTCCGGCAATCCGCTCGGCCCCGTCCGCCGGCGGCTGGAGGAGTCGCCCGAGCTGCTCAAGCACGGCGCCACCGCCGTGCTGTACGCGGTGTGCGACGAGGTCGTCGACCACTACGAGCTGGTCGCCCACGAGGTCGAGGTCGACATCATCGGGCTGGAGACCGCGGTGTTCGACCCCCGCGCGCGGGACGTCACCGCCGACATCTACTCCCTCAAGCGGGAGGTGCTGGAGTTCCGCGCCGCCGAGGACCCGCTGATCCCGGTGATGGACGAGATCGTGCGGGGCCGGGTCCGCGAGTGCGCCCTGACCCGCGAGTACTTCCGCGACGTCCTGGACCACCTGCTGCGCGTGGACGAGCAGGTCGACGCGCACAACGAGCTGCTCAACAGCGTCCTCAACGCGCACCTGGCGCTGCTCGGCAAGCGGCAGAACGAGGACATGCGCAAGATCTCCGCGTGGGCCGCGATCATCGCGGTGCCGACGGCGATCGCCGGGATCTACGGCATGAACTTCGACAACATGCCCGAACTGCACTGGACCTTCGGGTACCCGCTGGTCCTGGGGGTGATGGCGGTCGTCTGCGCGGTGCTGTTCCGCCGCCTCCGCAAGAGCGGCTGGCTCTAGCCGCCGGGCGGGACGTCCCCGATGCGCATGGGCGGGGCGAGCAGCGCGGCCCACAGGTGCGACTCGGCGCCCCGCGCCTCCAGCCGGCGCCGCATCCGCTCGACGCCGCCGCGCGTCGGCAGCGCCAGCCAGATCAGCAGCGGGTAGCCGAGGACGAACCCTACGGCGAACACCAGCTCGCTGTGCCCGACCATCGCCAGCGGCAGGCCCATCAGGATCACGGCCTCGGCCAGCGCGAACCGCAGCAGCACCGCCTGCCGGAACACCATCAGCGCGGTCCGCGCCGCCCGCCGCGGGTCGGGCTCGGGCGTCATCGGGCGCGGTGCCCGCGGCCCGGCCAGCAGCGCCACCAGCGCACCGGCCACGAGCGGGAGGTAGATCCACGGCCGCACGTCGTCGCCGGGGCCGTCCGCCACGATCAGCGGGGTGATCGCCAGGATCAGGACGGGGGCGCCCAGCAGGAACAGCATCATCGCCCGCATCCGGCCGAGCTCGGTCCCGCCGCGCAGCGAGGCGACATAGCCCGGGTCGTCGGCGGCGGACGCGCCGAACCTCGGCGTCATGTCCGGCCCGCCGTCGCCGTCCGGCGTCTTCGGTGAGTACATCGAGAACGGGGGTGGCGCCATGGCCGGAAACTCTAGCCGGGCACCGGGCCCGGCAGTAGACCTCACCAGGATCTATGCGCGGGCCGCGCGGCCGGGCGCGCCGCTCGCCCGCTTCCCGCGGGGCTCCCCCGGAGCGCTACATTGACCGCCTATGAAGGAGCGTCACCTCGGGCGGAGCGGGCTGCTGGTGTCCCGGCTGGGCCTCGGCACCATGACCTGGGGCCAGGACACCGACCCGGACGAGGCGGCGGCGCAGCTCGCCGCGTTCGCCGAGGCCGGCGGCACGCTGGTGGACACCGCCGACGTCTACGCCGACGGCGCCAGCGAGCAGATCCTCGGCCATCTGCTGCGCGAGACCGTCGACCGGGACGGTCTCGTCATCGCGACCAAGGCCGCGATCCGCCCGAACGGCCGCTACGACGGCTCCCGCCGGCACCTGCTCCGCGCCCTGGACGCCTCCCTCGACCGGCTCGACCTGGACCACGTCGACCTGTGGCAGCTGCACGTCTACGACCCGGCGACGCCGCTGGAGGAGACGCTGTCGGCGCTGGACGAGGCCGTCGCGTCCGGCCGGACCCGCTACGTCGGAGTGTCGAACTACGCGGGCTGGCAGGTGTCCAAGGCCGCCGCCTGGCAGCGGGCCTGGCCGGGCCGCGCCCCGATCGTGTCCGCGCAGCTGGAGTACTCGCTGCTGCGCCGCGACATCGAGCGGGAGGTCGTGCCCGCCGTGCTGGACGCGGGGGCCGGGCTGCTGCCGTGGTCGCCGCTCGGGCGCGGGGTGCTCACCGGGAAGTACCGCACCGGCATCCCCGCCGGGTCCCGCGCCGCCGCCCCGCACTTCGCCGAGTTCGTCCAGCCCTACCTCGACGAGGAGTGCGCCCGCATCGTCGAGTCGGTGGTGACCGCCGCCGAGGGCCTCGGCCGCTCCCCCCTCGCCGTGGCGCTGGCGTGGGTGCGCGACCGGGAGGGCGTCGCCGCGCCGATCGTCGGCGCGCGCACCGCCGCGCAGCTCACCGCCATACTGGACAGCGAGGACCTGACCCTGCCGAACGAGATCCGCGGCGCGCTGGACGACGTCTCCGACACCTCGTCCGCTCCCTGACCGGCCGCGACGGGAAGCCTGTGACCGACACACCTGAACCCGCCTCCGCCCCCACGTCCGCCGAGCGGGCCGCGCGCGCCGCGGCGGCCCTGCGCGCCGCCGAGGCCGCCGCCGGGCAGTCACCCGCGACAGCCGCGCCCGCGCCGCCCGCTCCCGCCCCGCCCGCGGCGGACGCCTCCGCGGCGGGCACGGACGCGCGGGACGGCCTGCGGGCCCTGGCCGACCTGTTCGCCGCGACCGGCGTCCCCGCGCCGCTCACGGCCCGCGCCGCCGCCCGCCTCGGCCCCGACGCCGTGGCCCGGCTGCGCGCCGACCCGTGGCGGCTGCTGCGCGTCCCCGGCGTCCGGCCCCCGCAGGCCGACCACTTCGCCCGCGCCGTCCTCGGGCCGGACGCGCGGCCCGGCGACCCGCGGCGCGGCGGCGCGCTGGTCCTGCACTTGCTGACCGAGGCCGCCCGCGCAGGCCACACGGTCACGCCCGCCGCCGACGTGCTGTCCGCGCTGGAGCGCGCGAACGTCCCCGACCCGCAGGGCGCCGTGGAGGCCGCGCTGGACGAGGCGGAGGTCCTCACCCTGACCGAGGAGCCCGACTTCGCCGGCGAGGAGTTCGACGAGGACGCCGAGCTCCCCGAACCCGAGGAGACGCTCGGCCCCGCCCGGTGGGCGCTCGCCGAGGAGGCGGCCGCCGAGGGCTTCCAGCGGCTGAGCCTCACCGCCGCGCCGCTGCTGGACGACGCGGCCCTGAAGGAGTTGCGCGAAGGGCTGCCCGAGGACCGCTCCCTCGCGCTCACCGCCGCGCTGCGCACCGGCGTCAGCATCCTGCGCGGCACGCCCGGCGACCTCGCGGACGCGGCCGTGGGCATCGCCGCCGCGGCCGCGCGCCGGGGCGTGCGGGCCGCGGTGGCCGCGCCGACCGACCGCGCCGCCGCCGACCTGCGCGGCGGACTGCCCGAGGACGCCGCGGACGTCGCCGTCACCAGCCTGCACCGGCTGCTGGAGCCCCGCGACGACCCTTCGGCCGCGCCGGGCGCCGTCGTGTACGGGCGCGGCGAGCCGCACCCGTTCGACCTCGACCTGGTCGTCGTCGCGGATGCCTCG
This sequence comes from Actinomadura sp. 7K534, assembly GCF_004348575.1. NCBI lineage: Bacteria > Bacillati > Actinomycetota > Actinomycetes > Streptosporangiales > Thermomonosporaceae > Actinomadura > Actinomadura sp. 7K534. The sequence goes on along the minus strand of NZ_SMKB01000088.1, from coordinate 1,256 downwards.
GCACTCGACGCCGAACTCTGCGCCGTGCTGGTCGAGGCGTGCCCCGACGGCGCGCACCTGGTGCTGTGCGCCGAGCCGGGCGCGCCGCCGCCTTCCGGGCCCGGCCGCCCGCTGGACGACCTGGAGGAGTCGGAGACCGTCCCGGTCGTCACGCTGGACGCCGCGCCGTCCGGCCCGCTCGGCACGCTGACCGAAGCCGTGCGCGGCGGCGACTTGGCCGCCGTCGACGCTCCCGAGCGCGAGGTCGTGATCGTGCCCGCCGCGAGCCCGGGCGAGGCGGTGCACCGGGCCGTGCAGCTCGTCACCGACTCGGTCCCCCGCACGTTCGGGATCGCCGCCGAGGACGTCCAGGTCGTCGCGCCCGCCGCGAAGGGCGAGGCGGGGACCGGCGCCCTCAACGCGGCGCTGAAGGAGCGGCTGAACCCCGGTCCCGGCCGGTTCGGCGGGCTGGACCCCGGCGACCGGGTGGTGGTCGCCGCGCCCCTCCCCCAGGCCCCGCTCGGCGAGACGGGCGTCGTGACCGGCGGCGGCCCTCACGGCCTGGACGTCGACTTTCCCGGCGGCGCGGCCGTCATCGCCCCGGCGGACGCGTCCCGGCTGCGGCACGGCTGGGCGGTGACCGTCGCGCAGGCCCGCGGCACAAGGCGCCCCGCCGTGGTCGCGGTCATGTCGCCGGACGGCCTGTCACGGCCGCTGGTGGCCACCGCGTTCGGCCTGGCGAGGCGGCACCTGTCGGTCGTGCAGGCGGCCGGCCCCGCACTGGCCAGGGCCGTCCGCGAGGACGGCGCGCCCCCGCGCCGCACCAGGCTCGCGAAACTGGTCGTCCACTGAGGCCAGGGCGAGGTAAACAAACCCCTGTGTCGCGGTTTACGTACCCGTCCGTATGGGACACGATGTCAAAAGGGTCAGCGCTCACAGGGGCGGCGGCATCGGTACGGGTGGAGGAGCGACATGCCTCAGCGGCTCAGGCGGGCAGGGACGGCTTCGGCGGCGGTCTCGGCGGGCGCGCTCGTCCTGGTCCTCGCGGCACCCGCGCAGCCGGCCGCGGCGGCCGAGGAGTGCAAGAAGGGCGTCGACCCGGAGACCACGATCGAGAACTGGAAGTGCAACCTCGGCAACCTCCGCGAGGCGCTCACTCCCAAGACCCCGACGCCGACGCCCACCCAGTCGAAGGCCCCGGCCAAGACCGCCCCGAGCAAGACGACGAAGAAGACGACCAAGGCCCCGGCGGCCAACCCCCGCAGGCAGTCCTCGGC
>NZ_SMKB01000555.1:0-492 GCF_004348575.1 Actinomadura sp. 7K534 | reverse complement strand
GAGCCGGTCGGATCAGGCGGGTCGGATCAGGCGGGTCGGGTCAGGCGGGGGGAGTCTCGGGCAGCCGGGAGAGTTCGTGGCGCCAGGCGACGTCCAGGTTGAGGCTCCCTCCGAGGTCGGGCAGCTCGGCCCGGTCGGCCTCGTCGATGGGGCGGGGGCGTCCGCCGGCGGAGGCGACGAGCAGGCAGAGGTGCGCGATCTCGTCGATGGAGGCGGCGCGGAGCACCGCCTCTTGGACCGAGTCGCCGGTGACCGCCACACCGTGCCCGCGGAGCAGGGCCGCCGCGTGGTCGCCGAGGTGGTCGGCCACCTCGTCCCCCAGCGCGTCGCTGCGCACCAGCACAGAGCGGGGATAGACGGGGACGCCGCTCGCCAGCAGGGCGGAGCCCGGGATGTCGTAGGCCCCCACGAGCGGCTCCAGGGTCAGGCCGGCCAGGTCGGCCGCGACCGTGCGCCGCGGGTGCGCGTGCACGACGCACCGGACGTCGGGGC
>NZ_SMKB01000087.1:0-27657 GCF_004348575.1 Actinomadura sp. 7K534 | reverse complement strand
GGTCAGGGGAGCGGGGCGTCCGGCGCGGGGGCGGCCGCCCCGGGAGGGCCGCACGGGTCCGAGCCGGGCGGGGCCCCTGGGACGCCCGCACCGTCGGCCGCGCCGGACGGCGCGCCGCTCGCCGGCGCCTCGCCCGCCGCCGCGTTCGAGCAGACGCTCGCGGGCGGCGAGGCCGGGTCGCCGTGGCCGTTCTGGGTCGCGACGGCCGCCGCCGCGACGGCCGTGCCGGCCGCGCGTTCGGTGCTCCGCCGCAGGCCGGGGCGGTATGCGCGGCGCCGCGGCGCCGATCCCGGCCCTTGATCCCCGGCCGGACTCCGGTACAGTCCTCGACTTAGGTAAGGCTTACCTAATAAAGCCCTACCTTTCGTTCCCCGCGAAAGGAAGCCATGAAGCAGGCGACCAGACGGATCACCCGCGGCGGCGCGGTACTCGCCACCGCCGGGCTGATCACCCTCGGGCTCGGCGCGGCACCCGCGTTCGCCGCCGGTCCCGCGACCACCGTCACGCCGGACTCCGGCGCAGACCCCGCCGGGCAGGACCTCACCGTCAGCGGCAGCGGGTTCAACCCCGACGCCAACAACGGATTCGGCGTCTACGTCGTGTTCGGCCCGAAGAACGCCGACTACGCCACCAACGCCGGGACGTTCCAGGTGTCGAAGTGGGTGCACAAGAACGGGGCGCCCAGTCCCGGGCAGGACAAGATGAACGCCGACGGCACCTTCAACGTCACCCTCCCCGGCGTCAAGGCGCAGTACACCGACGGGAACGGCGTGTTCCACGACTGCCTCAAGACGCAGTGCTACGTCATCACGATGGCCGCGCACGGCGTCCCCGACCGCAGCCAGGACACCTTCACCCCGGTCACGTTCACCGGCGGCGAGAACCCGACCGACCCCGGCCCGGGTGATCCCGGCGACCCGGGCGAGCCCGGGGCCGGGACGGGGCGGCAGACCCTGAACACCACGGTGAACAACGGCGCCCTCACCCTCTCCTTGGAGGGGAACACCGCGCAGCTGAGCACGGTGGCTCCGGGCGAGCACTCCACCGGCGCGCTGCGCACCGCGACGGTCACCGACGCGCGCGGCACCCAGGCGGGCTGGAACCTCGTCGGCGAGGTGACCGACTTCAGCCACGCGCAGGGCGGGACGATCCCGAAGGGGAACCTGGCCTGGACGCCCACCGCGCAGGTGGTGGACGACGGCTCGCAGGGCTCGGTGACCCCGGGCGCCGCGGGCTCGCTCGGCGGGGCCCGGACGCTGGCGTCGTCGGCCGCGGGCAGCAGCGGCGGCGTGTTCCAGGCGGGTGCCGGGCTGGACCTGAGCGTCCCGGCCGGGACCTCGCCGGGTGACTACACCGCGACCCTCACCCTGACCCTCTCCTAGAGAAACAAGGCTTCGTCCCAGGGACGGAGAAAGGGCGGGGTGGGAATGGTCGAAGCATCCCCACCCCGCCCGCACAAAGAGTACGCGGAGCCCAACTGATGAAAGCCTTCCGTGGCGGGGCCCTCGCGGCGGCGATGATCGCTCTCGCCGCCTGCCTCACCGTGCCGGCGAACGCCGCCGCGCCCGCCGCCGCACCCGCCGCGCCCGCTCCGGGCGGGCACACCTGGTCGGTGAAGCCCGCCGGCACGAAGGGCCAGTCCCGGCGCGACTTCTTCGTCTACACGCTCTCCCCGGGGCAGCGGGTGCGCGACAAGGTGGTGATCAGCAACCTGAGCGACCGCGCGCTCACCTTCCGGGTGTACGCCACGGACGCCTTCAACACCGCGGACGGCTCCTTCGCCCTCCTCACCGCCGACCGGCAGGCCACCGGCATCGGCACGTGGCTCTCGACCGGGGGCGCCCCGACCCGGACGGTCGAGCCCGGCAAGTCCGTCACGGTGCCGTTCACGCTGACCGTCCCGTCCGGCGCCACCCCGGGCGACCACTCCGGCGGCGTGCTCGCCGCCGTCACCGAGCAGACCACCGGCGCGCAGGGGCAGCGGGTCAACGTCGACCGCCGCGTCGCCGCCCGGGTCTACGCGCGCGTCAACGGGGCGCTGTCGTCGTCCCTGCAGGTGGAGTCGCTGAAGGTCGCGTCCGAGAGCCCGCTGCTCGGCACCGGCGACGTCAGGGTCACCTACCGGATCCGCAACGCCGGCAACGTGCGGCTGGCCGCCACCGCGCGGATCGGCGTGACCGGCCCGTTCGGCACCGACCTCGGCGGGCCCGTCTCGCGGCAGGTCCCTGAGCTGCTGCCGGGCAACGCCTACACGTTCACCGACCGCGTCCGGGGCGTGCTCCCCGCCGGGCCGCTCACCGCGTCCCTCGGGCTGACGCCGCTCGACCCGATGGAGACCGGCCCGGCCGCAGCGCGTCCCACGGTCCGGACCGCCCGCTGGTGGGCGACGCCTTGGCCGGCCGTCGCCGCCCTCGTCCTCGCCGCCGCCGGTGCCGGCTACCTGGTGCGCCGCCGCAGGAGCCGGGCATGAGCGCGCTGCTGGCGGGCGTGCTCGCCGTCCCCGCCCTCGTACTGGGCGCCCCGGGCCCGACCGTCGAGGTCGACCGCACCGAGGTCCGGGTGGGCGAGACGGTCACCGTCGACCTGGCCGCCTGGCCCGCCGGTAACGTGCTCATCGAGCTGTGCGGGAACGGCGCCGAGCGCGGTTCCGCCGACTGCGCCGTCGCGGCCGCCGCGACCACGCACGTGGGCGCAGAGGGGCGCGGAACGGCGATGGTCACCATCGTGAAGCCGCCGATCGGCTGCCCCTGCGTCATCTCCGCCCAACCGGTGGCGGGCGGCCGGGCCCGCACCGTCCCGGTGAAGATCGCGGGCGTGCCGACGCTCACCGCGGCCCAGCGCCGCACGGCGTCCGCCGGGCCCGCCCTCGACCTCACCGTGTCCGGGGTCGGCGTCACGGGCGGCGGGCCGTCCGCCGCGTGGCTCGGCGGACCGGCCGAGCGGACCGTGGCGTTCACCGTCCGCAACACCGGGAAGGCGCCGGTCACCGACCCGCCGCTCACCCTCGCGGCCGGGCGCGGCGCCGAGCCCACCGGAATCCTCGACGCGCCGGAGATCGGGACGCTCGCGCCCGGCGAGGAGCGCACGTTCGAGGTCGAGGTGAAGCTGCCGGGACCCGCGTTCGGCCGGTACACGGTCGTCGGCGAACTCACCGGCATCGACCGCCCCGCCCGGTTCACGGCGCACACCTCCTCCTATCCGTGGGCGCTGCCGCTGCTGCTCGCGCTCGCCGTCCCGGCGACCGTCGTCAGGGAGCTCACCCGCAAGGGCGGGCGCCGCCGCGCGGTCGCCTCGCACACCGGCACGGCCCTCATGCCCCTCGTCCGGCCGGGCGGCGCGATGCACGGCCCGGCCACCATGAACGAGGTGGTCGCCGCGAACATCGGTCAGTGGCGCCGCGTCCGGAACCTGCCGAGGACGGCGCTCGCCGAATCCCTCACCGCGCTCACCGGCACGCCCTGGACCGCCGACCAGATCGAGCGCGCCGAGACCTGCACCCCGCCCCGCCGGTTCGACGCCGACGAGCTGTTCGCGTTCAGCCGCGCGCTCGACGTCCCCGTCCCCGCGCTGCTCATCCCGCCGGCCGGGGGCACGGCGGACGGAGGTGAACCGGAGGGCGCGAAATGACCGTCCCGTTCTTTCGCGGGCATGTCGAGAACGTGCGGGCCGCTCCGACCAATGGGTGAGCGGCGCCGGAGGGGCGCCCAAGGGAGGGATCGACATGAGCAAGGTGACCTGCGACATCGGGATGTCCGTCGACGGCTACGTGGCCGGGCCGAACCAGCGGCTGGACGAGCCGCTCGGCGACAACGGCGAGCGGCTGCACCGGTGGATGTTCGAGGAGCCCGACGCCCACACCGACGTCATCGAGGCCATCACGGCGGCCGGGGCGTTCGTCATGGGCCGCAACATGTTCGCCTCGGGACGCGGCGAATGGGACCTGGACTGGAACGGCTGGTGGGGCGAGGAGCCGCCCTACCACGCGCCGGTGTTCGTCCTGACGCACTACCCGCGCGAGCCCGTCCCCATGAAGGGCGGCACGACGTTCAACTTCGTCACCGGCGGGATCGAGGCCGCGCTGGCGCAGGCGCGGGAGGCCGCCGGCGACCAGGACGTCGCGATCTGCGGCGGAGCGCAGACGGTGAACCAGTACCTCGCGGCGGGCCTGATCGACGAGCTGCGCCTGCACATCGCGCCGATGGTCCTCGGCGCGGGGGAGCGGCTGTTCACCGGCGTCGGCGACCTCCGGCTCGAACCGGCCGCCGTGTCGGGCACCGGCATGGTGACCCACGTGACCTACCGGATTTCCCGGTAGCCCTGCTTGGGCGGGCGCCCGCCGCACCGGCCGGTGCGGCGGCCACCCGGCCGGGGAAGAGTTGCTAGTATTAGCAATTGCCATATTTGGTAAACCGATCACCCAATCAGCAGAACGCCGCCGGGTGGACCCAGTATCACCGGCCGGCCGCTGCGGAGACCCCGAGGGGCCGCCTGCCGTGAGCACGCCGCTGTACCAGCTCAAGGCCGAGTTCTTCAAGACGCTCGGGCACCCGGCCCGGATCCGGGTGCTGGAGCTGCTGAGCGAGCGCGACCACGCGGTCGCCGAGATGCTGCCGGTGGTCGGGATCGAGCCGGCCCACCTGTCCCAGCAGCTCGCCGTGCTGCGCCGGGCGGGGCTGGTCGTCTCCCGCAAGGAGGGGGTGACGGTCATCTACTCGCTGACCAGCCCCCAGGTCGCCGACCTCCTCGCGGTCGCGCGCTCGATCCTCACCGGGGTGCTCACGGGGCAGGCGGAGCTCCTGGACGACCTGCGCGCCGACCGCCCGCCGGGCGACCGCCGGTCCCGCTAGCGCGGGCGGGCCGGGCCCGCCCGTTCGTTGCACACCTCAACGATTGCTAATATTGGCAATTGCGCAGGATGCGAAGATTCTCGCAGCCGCGCGGCCCTGTCCGCCATCGCACGTCGGGGAACCCGGTGAGAGAGCTGCTCCGCAAGATCATCAAGACCGGTCGGGTCGCCGAGGACCCGCCCGCGCGCCCCGGGGGCGCCGTGCCCGAGGCCGCGGGCGAACTGCGGGGATCGGTCCAGATCCGGCACGTGGACGCCGGGTCCTGCAACGGCTGCGAGGTCGAGATCGCCTCGGCGTTCGGGCCCGTCCACGACGCCGAGCGGTACGGGGCGCGGCTGGTCGCGTCGCCCAGGCACGCCGACGCGCTGCTGGTGACCGGGCCGGTGACCCGCAACATGCGGGTGGCGCTCCGGCGCACCTACGAGGCGGTGCCGGAGCCGAAGGTCGTGGTGGCGCTCGGCGACTGCGCCCGCGGCTGCGGCGTGTTCGCCGAGGCGTACGGGGTGGCGGGCCCGGTGGACGACGTCGTCCCGGTCGACGCCGAGGTGCCCGGCTGCCCGCCGGAGCCGGAGGCGATCGTCGCGGCGCTGCGCGGGCTCACCGGCCGATGACGAACCCGACCGGTGCCGCCTTCTGCGCGGCCCTGGCGCTCGGACTGCTCGCCGCCGCCGCTGCCGCGCTCCCGCGCCGGGTCCGCCCGGCGGCGGTGGGCGCGGCGACGGCCGCCGCGGGGGCCGCCGCGGTCGCCGCCGGCCTCTCCGCGATGGCCGGCCGCCCCTGGTCGGCATGGCTGCCGGACCTGCTGCCCCTGGCCGGCGTGCGGCTGGCGATCGATCCGCTGGGCGGGCTGTTCATCGCCGTCACCGGCGCGGTCGCGGTGTGCGCCGCCGTGTACGCGGCCGGCTACAGCCGTCCGGGCCGGGACCGGCCGGACGCCGGGCACGGACTGGACGGCCGGGCCGTGCAGGCCATGCTGCCGCTGTTCGTGCTGGCGATGCTGCTGGTGCCCGCGGCGGCGAGCGTGACCACGTTCCTGCTCGCCTGGGAGCTCATGGCGGTCACGTCGCTGCTGCTGGTCGTCGCCGAGCACCGGCGACGGGCGTCGGTGGGGGAGGCCGGGCTCTGGTACGCGGTCATGACCCACCTGGGACTTGTGGCGATCCTCGCGGGCCTCGCCGGATTCGCCGCCGCGTCCCACGGCGAGTCGTTCGACCGGCTGCGGGAGGCCGCGGACGGCCTGCCCCCGGCCGTGCGGAGCGCCGTCTTCGTCGCGACGCTGGCCGGGTTCGCCTCCAAGGCGGGCATCGTGCCGCTGCACGTCTGGCTGCCGCGCGCCCACCCCGAGGCGCCCAGCCACGTGTCCGCGCTGATGAGCGCGGCGATGGTGAACATGGGCGTGTACGGGATCGTCCGCGTGGGCCTGGACCTGCTCGGCGGCGGGCCGGCGTGGTGGTGGCTGATCGTCCTCGCGGCCGGTGCCGTGTCGGCCCTGTACGGGGTCCTCCAGGCGGTGGTGGCCACCGACCTGAAGCGGCTGCTGGCCTACTCGACCTGCGAGAACATGGGCCTGGTCCTCGTCGGCGTGGGCGCGGCGGGCCTGCTGTCGGTCTCGGGCGCCCGCACCATGGCGGCGCTCGCGCTGACCGCGGCGATGCTGCACGTGGTCAACCACGCGGGCTTCAAGACGCTGCTGTTCCTCGCCGCCGGGTCGGTGCTGCGCGCGACCGGGACCCGGGACCTGGACGCCCTCGGCGGCCTGCGCTCGCCGATGCCGGCCACGACCGCGCTGTTCGGCGTCGGGGCCCTGATGGCCTCGGCGCTGCCGCCGGGCAGCGCGTTCGTCAGCGAGTGGCTGCTGCTGCAGAGCCTCGTCCACGCGCTCCCGGAGGGCGGCACGGTCGCCGCCGTCACCATGCCGGTCGCGGTCGCGGTGGTGGCGCTGTCCGCGGGCCTCGCGATCGCCGCGTTCACCAAGGCGTTCGGCGTCGGGTTCCTGGCGCGTCCCCGCGGCGCGGGCGCCGAGCGGGCGCACGAGAGCCCCCCGGCGATGATCGCCGGGATGGTCCTGGCCGCCGCGGGCTGCGTCGTCGCCGCGCTGGCGCCGGGGCTGATCGCCGACGGGCTGTCCCGCGCCGCCGGTGTCGCGGCGGCGGTGGCCGGGCCGGCCGCCGACCCCGTCACCGGCCCCGTCGTACTCCGGCCGGCCGGGATGCCGAGCACCATGTCCCCGCTCCTGATCACCGTCGCGCTGCTGGTCGCGGCCGTCGTGCTGATCGGGGTGCTCCGGGCGGCCGCGGCCGGCCGGGCCCGCCGCCGGGCCCGGCTGTGGGACTGCGGCGCCGGACCGGCCTCCGCGCGGATGGAGTACACCGCCACCTCGTTCGCCGAACCGCTGGTGCGGGTGTTCGACGACGTCCTCGCGCCCGATACCGACCTTGACGTCACCCCGGTCGAGGAGTCGGCGTACCTGATCGACAGCGTCCGCTACCGGACCGAGGTCGCCGACCGGGTCGAGCACCGGCTGTACCGGCCGGTGCTGGCGGCGGCCCGCTGGACCGGCCGCGCCGCCCGCCCGCTGGCGAACGGGAGCGTCCACCGCTACGTCGGCTACGGCTTCTACGCCTGCACCGCGATGCTGATCGTCCTGGCGGTGACCCGATGAGCGCCGCGGGGACCGTCGGCGCGGTCGCCCAGGTCCTGCTGGTGGCGGCGGGCGCGCCGCTGCTGGTGGGCGTGATGCGGCAGGTCCGAGCCCGGCTGGAGGGACGCGCCGGGGCCGGCGTCGCCCAGCCGTGGCGCGACCTGCGCAAGCTGCTGCGCAAGGAGCCGATCGCCCCGCACGGCACCGGCGTGCTGTTCCGCGCGGCGCCGCTCGTGCTGGCGGGCACCGCGCTGGTCGCCGCCGGGGTGGTCCCGCTCGTCACCACCGCCTCGCCGCTGGACGGCATCGCGGACCTGTTCGCGGTGATCGCGCTGCTGGCGCTCGGCACGGTGTTCCTCGCGCTCGCGGGCCTGGACACCGCGACCGCGTTCGGCGGCATGGGCGCCAGCCGCGAGATGGTCGTGCTGGCGCTGGTGGAGCCGACGATCCTGCTGTCGGTGTTCGCGCTGTCGGCGCGGGTCGGCTCCACGAACCTCGGTGAGATCGTCACCACCACGCTCCACGACCCGCAGCTCGTGGTGTCCCCGGTGAGCCTGCTCGCGGCGGTCGCGCTGGCCATCGTCACGATCGCGGAGACGGGGCGCATCCCGGTGGACAACCCGTCCACCCACCTTGAGCTGACGATGATCCACGAGGCGATGGTGCTGGAGTACGCCGGGCCGGACCTCGCCCTCGTCGAATGGGCGTCGGCGATGCGGCTCACGGTGCTGCTCGGCCTGTTCGCCAACCTCTTCGCGCCCTGGGGCATCGCCGGGACGTCGCTGCTCATGCTGCCGGTCGCGCTGCTGGCGTTCAGCGCCAAGGTCGTCGTCCTGGGCGGCGCCCTCGCCGCCGGTGAGGTGTTCATGGCCAAACTGCGGATGTTCCGCGTCCCCGAACTGCTGGCCGGCTCGTTCCTGATGGCGCTGCTCGCCGTCGCCGCCTCGTTCTTCCTGGCGGGGCCATGAGCGGCGGCCTCTACGTCCACGCCCTCGACATGGCCGTCGGCGCCCTGCTGCTGGCGGGCGTCCTCGCGCTGTGGCGGCGCGACCTGGCGGCCATCGTCCGGCTGTTCGCCGTCCAGGGCGCGGCCCTCGCCGCCCTCGTCGCCGTCCTCGGGCTGCACGAGGGCCACGCGGCGACGGTCGCGCTGGCCGCCGGGATCCTGGTGCTGCGCGCCGCCGTGCTGCCGCTGATGCTGCGCCGGGCGATGCTCGCCGGCGGGGCGTTCCGGGAGACCGAGCCGGTGGTGAACGTGGCCTCGTCGCTGGTCGCCGCCGCGCTGCTGGCGCTGCTGTCGTTCGCCGTGACGCGCCCGGTGGTGGAGCTGGCGCCGTCCCCGGCCACCCGCGCCGTGCCGGTGGCGCTCACCGTCGTCCTGCTCGGGTTCTTCGTGCTGGTAACCCGGCGCCGCGCGCTCTCCCAGGTGGCGGGGTTCCTGATGATGGACAACGGCATCACGGCCGTCGCGTTCCTGACCACCACGGGCGTGCCGTTCATCGTGGAGCTCGGCATGTCGCTGGACGTGCTGCTGGCGGTGCTGGTGCTCCAGATCCTCACCGCCCGCATCCGCGACGTGTTCGGCGACAGCGACCTGGACGACCTGCGGGAGCTGCACGACTGATGATGACGACGATCCTGCTCACCGCCCCGGTCGCCGTGCCGGTGCTGGCCGGCTGCGGGTACGCCGCGTTCGGGTGGCGCCGCGGCACGGCGTGGCTCGCCCCCGCCGCCGCGGCCGGCGTGCTGGCGGCGGCGCTCTGCCTCGCGGTCCTGGCGGCCGACCGGCCGCGCACCGGGCTCGGCGGGCTGCTGCGCGCCGACGCCCTCACCGCGCTGATGCTGCTCGTGATCGGCGCGGTCGCGCTGCTGGCGATGCTCGCGAGCCCGTCCTACCTGGCCGCCGAGCGGGCGGCGGGCCACGCCACCCCCGCCGACACGCGCCGGTACGGGCTGCTGACGCAGGGGTTCATCGCCTCGATGGCGCTGGCCGTGCTGGCGTCCAGCCTCGGTGTCCTCTGGGTCGCGGTGGAGGCGACCACGATCGTCACCGCGTTCCTCGTCGGGCACCGCCGCACCCGCAACGCCGTCGAGGCCGCCTGGAAGTACGTGGTGATCTGCTCGGCCGGGATCGCGCTGGCGCTGCTCGGCATCGTCCTGCTGCACTTCGCGGCTCGGCACGCGCACGTCCCGTCGTCCGGCGCGCTCGACTGGGCCCGGCTGACGGCGCACGCCGCGTCCCTCGACCCGGACGTGACCCGCATCGCCGTGGCGCTGCTGATCCTCGGGTTCGGCGCCAAGGCCGGGCTCGCCCCGCTGCACGCGTGGCTGCCGGACGCGCACGGCCAGGCCCCCGCCCCGGTGTCCGCGCTGATGTCGGGCGTCCTGCTCTCGGTGGCGCTGTACGCCGTCCTGCGCGTGAAGGTGATCGCCGACGTCGCGCTCGGCACCGGCTTCGCCCGGACGCTGCTGCTGATCCTCGCCCTCGCCTCCGTGGCGGTGGCGGCCGCGCTGCTGCTCGCCCAGCGGGACCTCAAGCGGATGCTCGCCTACTCCAGCATCGAGCACATGGGCCTGCTGGCCCTCGGCACCGCGATCGGGACGCGGCTCGCCATGGCCGCGGTCCTGCTGCACATCCTCGGCCACGGGCTCGCCAAGGCGGTCTCGTTCCTGGCGGCGGGCCGCGTCCAGCAGTCCCTGGGGACCAGCCGCATCGACGCCGTCCGGGCCCTGGGCGGCCGGGCACCGGTGCTCTCGTTCTTCCTCGGCGCCGGGCTGCTGGCCCTGCTGGGATTCCCGCCGTTCACCCTGTTCGCCACCGAGGTCGCGATGGTGCGGGCCGGGTTCGCCACCGGACTCGGCTGGGCCGTGACGGCCGCGCTCGTGCTCACACTGGTCGTCATGGCCGCCGTCTCCGCCCGGATGGCCGGAATGCTGCTGGGATCCCGCCCCGACGCCCCCGGAGCCGCCGCGCTCCCCGCGACCGGGCCGGCCGCCCCCGGGCCGGCCACCCCCCGGCCGGCCACCACCGGGCTCCGGCCGCCGCGCCTGCTCACCGCCGCGATGGGCGCGGGCCTCGCCGCCTGCGCGTTCATCGGCGTGACCGCCTGGCCGCTTCGCCCGCTCCTCGACGCCGCCACCGAGATCGTTACGGGGGTCTCCGGATGACTTCGGACGAACACCGCACTCCAGATGAACGCCGCACGACGGACATCGACGCCGATGCCCTTCCGGAGCGGGCCGCCGGGCTCCTCGGCCGCGGCGACCGGCTCGCGCTCACCGCCGCCCACCACGACCCCGACGCGCTGCGCGTGGTCTACCTGTTCACCGGGGCGTCCCCGGACCGGCGCACCGAGCTGCAGGTCCGGCTCGACCCCGGGCGGCCCGCCCTGCCGAGCCTGGCCGGGCTCAGCTTCCCCGCCGGGCGGTTCGAACGCGAGATGCGCGACCTGTACGGGATCGTCCCCGAGGACCATCCGCTGCCGCGCCGCCTCGTCCGGCACCACCACTGGCCCCGCGGCTGGTACCCGATGCGCGCCGACGCCGGGCCGCCGCCGGAGTTCGGCGACCCCGAGGGCCCCTACCCGTTCGTCAACGTCGAGGGCCCCGGCGTGTACGAGATCCCGGTCGGGCCCGTCCACGCGGGCATGATCGGCCCCGGCCACTTCCGCTTCTCCGTCGTCGGCGAGAGCATCCTCAAGCTCAAGGCGCGGCTGTGGTTCGTGCACCGGGGCCTGGAGAAGCTCTTCCACGGCCGCCTGCCCGGCGACGCGCTGCCGATCGCCGAACGCGTCAGCGGCGACACCACCGTCGGCCACGCCCTGGCCTTCTGCATGGCGGTCGAGGACGCCACCGGAATCGAGGTCTCCCCGGGCGCCCGGCGGATGCGGGCCATGCTCCTGGAGCTCGAACGCCTCTACAACCACGTCACCGACCTCGGCGCGCTGTGCAACGACGTCGGCTACTCCATCATGAACTCCCAGTTCGGCCGCATCCGCGAAAGCCTGCTGCGCCTGAACTCCGAGGTCACCGGGCACCGCCTCCTGCGCGGCGGCGTCGTGCTCGGCGGCGCCGCCCTGCGGACCATCCCCGCGCCCGCGCGGCTGACCGCCATCGCCGAGGACGCCGCCGAACTCGCCCGCCTGGCCCTCTCCCACACCGTGGTCGCCGACCGCTTCACCGGCACCGCCGAACTGCCCGCCGAGGCCGCCCGGGACCTGGGAACGCTCGGCTACGTCGCCCGCGCGAGCGGCCTCGACACCGACGCCCGCCGCGACCACCCGTTCACCGACCTCCGCCCCTCCCTGCGCGTCGCGACCCGCACCACCGGCGACGTCCTGGCCCGCTTCCAGGTCCGCGCCGAGGAGATCGCCGTCTCCGCCGCGCTCATCGGGGACCTGGCCTACGGCATGTCGCCGGGCGTGGTCACCTACTGGCCGCCGCTGGCCCCGCCGGCCGCCCCCGTCTCCGGCGTCGGCATCGTCGAGGGCTGGCGCGGCACCATCGTCCACCGGGTCGAACTGGCCCCCGACGGCACACTCACCCGCGCCAAGATCGTCGACCCGTCCTTCTTCAACTGGCCGGCCCTCCCGATCGCCCTGAACGGCGTGATCGTGCCCGACTTCCCCCTGGTCAACAAGAGCTTCAACCTCTCCTACGCCGGCAACGACCTGTAGGACGCTCCCGGAGCGCCGGCCGAGGCCGAGCCGATGACGCGGGATGATTAACCCCCGCACAGAGGGTATGGCGCCGAACACGTTCGGTGATTGCGCCGCCGCGGTGCGGGGGTCGTGCGCGGCCGCGGCCGATAGGAGTCTGCTCATGACCGTGGGAGCCGGGGAGCCCATCCCCGCGGCGAGTCCGGTGATCGGCGACGCGGAGATCGAGGCGGCGGTCCGCGTGCTGCGCGGCGGACGGGTCGTGCAGGGGCCGGAGGTCGCGGCGTTCGAGGACGAGTTCGCCGGGCTGGTCGCAGGGCGGTACTGCGTCGCGGTCAGCTCGGGGACGTCCGCCCTGCACCTGGCGCTGCTGGCGCTGGGCGTCGGCCCCGGGGACGAGGTGATCGTGCCGTCGTTCACGTTCGCGGCCACCGCCAACGCCGTGCGGCTGGTGGGCGCCGTGCCCGTGTTCGCCGACATCGAGGCGGATTCGTTCTGCCTCGATCCGGACGCCGCCGCGGCGGCGGTCGGGCCGCGCACGGCGGCGATCGTGCCCGTCCACCTGTACGGGCATCCGGCGGCGATGGACCGGCTCGTCCCGCTCGCCGAGCGCCACGGTCTCGCGGTCGTGGAGGACGCGGCGCAGGCGCACGCCGCCGCGCTGCACGGCATCCCGGCCGGTGCCCTGGGCACGGCCGGCTGCTTCAGCTTCTACCCGACCAAGAACATGCACGCCCTGGAGGGCGGCATGGTCACCACCGCGGACGCGGGGACCGCCCGGACGCTGCGGCTGCTGCGCAACCAGGGCATGGAGCAGCGGTACGCGAACGAGATCGTCGGCGTGAACGCCCGGATGACGGACGTGGCCGCCGCCGTCGGGCGCGAGCAGCTGAAGCGGCTCGCGGACTGGACGGAGCGGCGGCGCGCCAACGCCGCGTTCCTCGACGCGAAGATCACCGGTGCCGTGCCGCCGCCGGTCGCGGCCGGCGCGCGGCACGTCTACCACCAGTACACGGTCCGCGTCCGCGGCCGGGACGGGGTGCGGCGGCATCTGGACGAGCGGCGCGTGGGCAGCGCCGTCTACTACCCGGCGCCCGTGCACCGCCTCGCGCCCTTCCTGCGGGACGGGCGGCCGGATCCGCGCTGGGACCTGCCCGAGACCGATCGCGCGGCGGCGGAGGTCCTGTCGCTGCCGGTGCATCCCGCCCTCACCGGGGAGGAGCTGATCCGGGTGGCGGACGCGGTGAACGAGGCCGGAGGGGTTCCGTGACCGCGCTGCGTGCGGGCCTGGTCGGGCTGGGGGCGATGGGCCGCAACCACGCCCGGGTGCTGTCCGCGCTGGACGGCGTGGAACTGGCCGGGGTCGTGGACCCGGCGGGACGGCCGGAGACCGCCCTGTACGGGGTGCCCCTCGTGGGCTCCCTGGACGAACTGCTCGCGCTCGGTATCGACTACGCGGTGGTGGCCTGCCCGACGGCGCTGCACGAGGAGGTCGGGCTGCGGCTGGCCGAGGCCGGGGTGGCCGCGCTGATCGAGAAGCCGCTGGCGGACTCGGTGGCGGCGGCGGAGCGGCTGACGACGGCGTTCGAGTCGCGGGGCCTGGTCGCGGGCGTCGGGCACATCGAGCGGTACAACCCGGCGCTGCAGAGCCTGCGGGCCCGGCTGGAGGCGGGCGAGCTGGGCGAGGTCTTCCAGGTGGTCACGCGCCGGCAGGGGCCGTTCCCGCACCGGATCGCCGACGTCGGGGTCGTCAAGGACCTCGCCACCCACGACATCGACCTGACCGCGTGGGTCACCGGCCAGGAGTACGTGTCGATCTCCGCGCACACGGTGGCGCGCAGCGGGCGCCCGCACGAGGACATGGTCGCCGCCGTCGGCCGCCTCGCGGACGACTCGATGGTGAGCCACCTGGTGAACTGGCTGAGCCCGCTCAAGGAGCGCACCACGGTCGTCACCGGGGAGCGCGGCTGCTGCGTCGCGGACACCCTCACCGCCGACCTGACGTTCTACGCGAACGGCGAGATCGGCACCGAGTGGGAGGCGCTGCGGACGTTCGTCGGCGTCTCGCAGGGCGACATGATCCGGTACGCGATCCCGAAGCCGGAGCCGCTGCTGACCGAGCACGAGCGGTTCAGGGACGCCGTCCGCGCGGGCACCGGAGCCGCGGGGGGCGTCTCGGGCGCTCCCGCCGCCGGCATCGTGTCGCTGCGGGAGGGGCTGCGGACCGTGCAGGTCTCGGTGGCCGTGCTGGAGTCGGCGAAGCTCGGCGGGACGGTCTCGCTGCAGGACGGGGAGGTGCTGGGTGTCGGCTGAACGCGCGAACCGTCCGGCGCGGGGCGTCGTCGGGGGCGAGCGGTGATGCGGATCTGCGTGGTCGCGCTCGGCAAGATCGGTCTTCCGCTGGCCGTGCAGTTCGCGGGCAAGGGGCACCGGGTGGTCGGCGCCGACGTGGACGAGCGAGTCGTCGCCGACGTCAACGCGGGCCGCGAGCCGTTCCCCGGGGAGGACGGCCTGGGCCGCCGCCTCGCCGCGGCGGTCGCCGACGGGAGGCTGGCGGCGACCACGGACACGGCGGCGGCCGTCGCGGAGTCCGAGGCGGTCGTCGTGGTCGTGCCGCTGTTCGTCGACGCGGCGGGCGTCCCCGACTTCGGCCGGATGGACGCCGCGACGCGGTCGATCGCGGAGGGGCTGCGCCCCGGGACGCTCGTCAGCTACGAGACGACGCTTCCCGTCGGCACCACCAGGAACCGCTGGATGCCGATGCTCGCCGACGGATCGGGACTGACCGCCGGGGACGGCTTCCACCTGGTGTTCAGCCCCGAGCGGGTGCTGACCGGCCGGGTCTTCGCCGACCTGCGCCGCTATCCCAAGCTCGTCGGCGGTGTCGACGGCGCGTCCGCGCGGCGCGGCGTCGCGTTCTACGAGCAGGTCCTCGATTTCGACGAGCGTCCGGATCTGGACCGCGCCAACGGGGTGTGGGACCTCGGCTCGGCGGAGGCGGCCGAGCTGGCCAAGCTCGCCGAGACGACCTACCGCGACGTCAACATCGGCCTCGCCAACCAGTTCGCGCGCCACGCCGACGCCATCGGGGTGGACGTCGCCAAGGTGATCGAGGCGTGCAACAGCCAGCCGTACAGCCGCATCCACCGGCCCGGTATCGCGGTCGGCGGGCACTGCATCCCGATATATCCGCGTATGTACCTCTGGAACGATCCGGACGCGACCATCGTCCGCGCCGCGCGCGACGCCAACGAGGCGATGCCCGGGTACGCGGTCGGCCTCCTCGGCGGCGCCTACGGCGACCTCACGGGCGCGGCGGTGCTGGTCCTCGGCGCGGCGTACCGGGGCGGCGTCAAGGAGACCGCCTTCTCCGGCGTCTTTCCGACGGTCGAGGCGCTGCGCGCACGCGGAGCGGTCCCGTACGTCTCCGACCCGATGTACACGGCGGAGGAACTCGAAGGTCTCGGCCTGCCGCCGCACCGGGGCGAACCGGTCGCCGCCGCGATCGTCCAGGCCGACCACGCCGAGTACCGCGATCTCGCCGCCGCGGACCTGCCCGGCGTCAAGGCGCTGGTGGACGGACGCCGCGTCACCGACCCGGCCGGCTGGAGGGGCGTCACCCGCGTCGTCATCGGCGCCCCGGACGGGGAGGGCGATGCCCGGACGTCCCGCTGAGCGGGCCCCGCGCCCCGCCGACCGAGCCGGTCCGGCCGGCCGCGGCGTCGTGGTCGGCGACGCATTCCACGTCCGGGGCCAGGTGGTCCCGGCCGACCCCGGCTGGAGGGGCGCATGCTGACCGAAGACAGGCCGAGCGAAGACAGAGCGAGTGAACACAGGCCGACCGAGGACGGGAAGACCGAGGGGGAGACGGTGCCCGCCGCGTCGCGGGGCCGCGTCGTCATGCTCGTCGACAACGACGTCGTGCACGACTCCCGGGTGCAGAAGGCGGCGGCGTCCGCCGCCGCCGCGGGCTGGGAGGTGCACCTCCTCGGCTGCGTCCTGGGCAGGAGGGGCCGCTCCTGGACGCTGGGCGGTGCCCGGGTGCGCCTCCTTCCGCTGCGGCACACGCTCCGCCGGAACCGGCACGGCGTCGTGCGCGCCACGCTGCGCCGTCCGCTCGCGTACGCGCACCCGAGCGTGGCGAACTACCGGCGCCGGCTCGTCCAGTCGCGGCGGGCCGACCTCGCCGCGAGCCGGATCGAGCCCGGGACCGGTCCGGTGCGCGAGGCGTGGCTGCTGACGCGGCGGGTCTCGGCGAGGCTCCAGGCGCGCTGGGTCGAGGTGCGCGCGCACCGGACGGAGTCGCTCACGGCGGCCCGCAACGACCCGCGCTCGCCCCTGGAGCGGTCCGCGATCAGGTTCTGGCAGGCGCTCCTCGGCGACCGCGCCTGGCGCGTCCTCGACCGCAACCTGTGGGACTGGGACAGCGCGTACCGGCGCGTCATCGACGAACTCGAACCCGACATCATCCACGCCAACGACTTCCGGATGCTCGGGGTCGGGGCGCGCGCCGCGCGGCGGGCGCACGCCAGGGGGCTTCGGACGAAGCTCGTGTGGGACGTGCACGAATTCCTGCCGGGCATGAAGCCCTGGGGCGGCGTCCAGCCGCGCTGGCTGCCCGCCATGTGCGCGTACGAGCGCGAGTACGCGGGCGCGGCCGACGCGGTGCTGACCGTCTCGGACGTCCTCGCCGACCGGCTCGTCGAGCGCCACGGCCTGCGGCACCGGCCGACCATCGTGCTCAACGCCCCGCTCACCGGGGGCGATGCCGACCGCACCGAACCCGTCCCGGACCTGCGGGAACTGTGCGGGGCCGGTCCCGACGCGCAGATCGCCGTCTACAGCGGCAGGGCCTCCGCGCAGCGCGGCCTGGACGTCATGATCGAGGCGCTACCGCGGCTGCCAGGACTGCACGTCGCCCTGGTCGTCTCTTCTGTCCGGTCCGAGTACCTGCGCGGCCTGCGCGCCCGCGCTGTGGAGCTCGACGTCGCCGACCGGGTCCACATGCTGCCGTACGTGCCGTACGACCAGGTCGTCCCCTTCCTGGCGGCGGCCGACATCGGCGTCATCCCGATCCACCACTGGCCCAACCACGAGATCGCGCTGATCACGAAGTTCTTCGAGTACTCGCACGCGCGGCTGCCGATCGTCGTCAGCGACGTGCAGGCGATGGGCGGCATGGTGAAGGCCACCGGGCAGGGCGAGGTCTTCCACGCCGAGGACGTCGACGACTATGTGCGGGCGGTCGAGGCGGTACGGGCCGACCCGCACCGCTACCGCGCCGTGTACGACGACCGGCCCGAACTGCTGCACGAGTGGTCGTGGGAGGCGCAGGCCGAGGTTCTGGACGGCGTCTACAGCGGGCTGCTGCCCGCCGCGAGGACGGCGCCTTCGGTGACGCCCGCTCCGCCGCCGACCGGCGGTGACCTCATCGGCGCCCAGGAGGACGGGTGACGCCGACCCGCGCGGCCGGCCGGGACGTGGCGGTCGTCGCTCCCTGGTATCCCAACCCGGTGCAGGAGTGGGCCGGGGCGTTCGTCCAGGCGATGGTCGAGGCGACGGCGCCGGGCTGCGACTCGGTCACCGTCTACCACACCGAGGCGTGGTGGCTGCGGCCCGGTCCGGAGTACGCGGCGGCGTGCGCGGCCCACCGGCGGCTCCTGCCGGTCGCGCTGCGCGCCGAGCCGGCGGTCGCGGGCGCCCGGCTGGTGCGCGTCCCGGTGCCGGTCGTCCCGGGCCGCACCTTCGCGGAGCAGGCCCGGGAGCACGCGTCGTGGCTGCGTGAGGCGCTGGGCGGCGGGCCGGTCCCGGCGCGGGTCGTGCACGCGCACGTGGGGCTGCGCGGGGGATGGACGGCGCTGGAGAACGCCCGCCCGGACGCCCGCGTGTTCGTCACCGAGCACGCCTCCTACCTCGACCAGGTCCTCGCGCAACCCGACTCGCGGGACATGTACGAGGAGGTCCTGCACCGCTGCACCGGCTTCTTCGCGGTGACGGACGTGCTGCGCGACCGGCTCGCCGAAGCCTTCCCGGCGCTCGCCCACAAGATCGAGACGATCTCCAACCCGGTCTCCTTCGAGTCGCCGCGGCCGCGGCCCGTCACCGGGCTGCGCCGCTGGCTGTACGTCGGCACGCTCGTCGAGCGCAAGGGCGTCGACCTGCTGCTGGAGGCGTTCGCCGAATGCCGCGCCGAGGACCCCGGGCTGACACTGTCCATCGCCGGGTCGGGCGAGCTGGCCGGACGGCTCGCGGAACGGGCCGCCGGGCTCGGCGTCGGCGGCGCGGTGTCGTTCCTCGGCGCGGTCGCCCCGGACGAGGCCGCCCGGCTCATGCGGGAGCACGACCTCCTCGTGCACGCCGCCCGGTGGGAGACCTTCGGCGTGACGATCGTCGAGGCGGTCGCGGCCGGCCTGCCGGTGCTCGTCACCCGCTGCGGCGGCCCCGAGCGGACGCTGGCCGGCATCGAGAGCGCCGCGGGGGAGATGATCGACGTCGCGGCGGACGCGGCGTCGATCGCCGCGGGCTACCGCCGGCTGCGCGACCGCTTCCCGGACGGCCTCGACCTGGCGAAGGCCCGCGAGGTCCTGGACGGGCGCTTCGGGTATCGCGTGGTCGCCGACGTCCACCACCGGTACTGGTTCCCCGAGCCCGCCGCCGTCGGCGCGGACGACGGCGCGGACGACGGCGGGGGGAACGGCACGTGAACGTGCTCTTCGTGGCCCTCGGCGCCTCCCGCCGGCCCGCGGTGATCCGGGAATCCGCGCGGGTCGTCGCGGAGCGCGGCGACGCGGCCGTGCTCATCCGCAGCGCGTCGGCGTGGGCGAGGGACCCGCTCCCGGACGGCGTCGAAGCCATCGAGCTGCCCGCGCTCGAACGCCGCTACCGTCCCGCCGCGATACGGCTCCTGCTGTACCGGATTCCGCGGCTGCTGCTGCACGTGCTCCTCCCCGGACCGCTCCGCGGGATCGGCGACCGCGTCGAGGCCGGATACCGGCGGCGCGTCGCGAACCGCGTCGACGACCGGCTGGCCCGCCGCTACCGGCGCGACCGCGCCGCGGTCCGCCGGCGGGTGATCGAGCGCGAGCTGCGCACCCGGTCCGTCGGCCTCGTCGTCGTCGCGGACCCGCAGTCGCTGGTCACCGTGGCCGAGCTGGCGGACGTGATCGCCGGCGCGGGTGCGCGGCCGGCCTACTCCATCGCCTCCGCCGCCGAGCGGCCGCCGGCCGGCCGCACCCGGGGATGGTTCCGATGACCGAGCGCCGCCCGCGCCTGCTGTACCTCGCCTTCTACTTCCCGCCGTCCCGCGCCAGCGGGGTGTTCCGCCCCCGGGCGACCGCCAACCGGCTGGCCGAGCTGGGCTGGGACGTGACGGTCTTCGCGGCGCCGCTGCCGTTCCTGTACGGGACGCTCGGCTCGGTCGACGACAAGCTGATGGAGACCATCGACCCGCGGATCACCCTGGTGCGGCCCGAGCTGAACCGGTTCGCATGGCAGACGGACCTGCGCGAGTACAGCGCGTTCCGGGGGACGTTCCCGCAGCTCGCCCAGTCGCTGTACACGTGGGGCCAGGAGCACGTCTTCCCCGAGCACTACGCGTCGTGGGCGCGCGCCGCCGTCCGGCGGGCGGTGCGGATGCACGCGCGGCGCAGGTTCGACGTCGTCCTCGCCACGGGGAACCCGTTCGCCTCGTTCGCTGCCGCGTGGCTGTTCCGCAAGCTGACCCGCACCCCCTACGTCCTCGACTACCGGGACTCGTGGACTCTCGACCAGTTCAGCGAGGAGCCGAGGTTCGAGGACGGGCATCCCGCCTGGCGCTGGGAGCGCCGGGTGCTGGAGTCGGCGGCGAACTCCCTGTTCGTCAACGACGCCCAGCGGTCCTGGCACGCCGACCGCTACCCGCGGGCGGCCGGCCGCATGATGACGGTCCTGAACGGCTGGGACGCCGACACCCTCCCCGAGACCGCCGAGCCCCCACCGGCCGCCCGCGCGGAGACGGGCGGGCACGCGCCCCGGTTCTCCTTCGTCGGCACGATCACCGGCCAGCAGCCCATCGAGGAGCTGGTCGAGGGGTTCGCCCGCGCCCGCGAGCACTCCGACATGGTGCGCGCCGAACTCGACCTCTACGGCTACTTCGGGTTCTTCAAGGGCGCCGAGACCGTGCTCCGGCGGCGGTTCAACGCCGGAACCGCCGCCGGAGCGGCCGGCGATGAGCGGGTGCTCGCCCCCGGGGTGCGCCATCGCGGGGCGGTGTCGAAGACCGACCTCGGCGACGTCTACCGGGACTCCGACGTCCTGGTGTTCCTGAACGGCGGTGGCCGCTACGTCACGTCCGGGAAGATCTTCGAGTACATGGCGGCGGGCCGTCCCGTCGTGTCGGTCCACTCGCCCGGGTCGGCGGCCGAGGAAATGCTGCGGGGCTATCCGCTGTGGTTCAACCCCGGAGGGCTCGATCCGGCGGACATCGCCGTCTCGATGGTCGAGGCCGCGAAGGCGGCGGCCGGCCTGGGCGAGCGGCAGGTGGCGGAGGCCCGCGCCTACGCCGGCCGCTTCGAACGGAACCGCACGCTGGAGCCGCTGGTGCGGCGGCTGGCCGAACTGGCCGCCCGTGGACGCCGCGCGGGAGGTCGCTGATGCCGGGAGGCGGCATGGACGGTGCGCGGGCCCCGCGGGTGCTGGTCGTGGCGATGGACCCCGGGCTGACCATGGACCCCAGGCCGAGCGTGAATCCCGTCCGCCAGTACCGGCGGATCATCGGGCTGGCCGGTCACTTCGCGGCGGCCGAGGGGGCGCGGGTCGAGCTGCTGACCGCCGAATCGGACGGCTGGGACGGCCTGGACGGACGGGTCCGCCTGCACCGGCTCGACCAGGCCGAGGCCGGGCATCCGCTGCTCTGGCTGGAGCACACGCTGGTCTTCAGGCTGCCGCGGCTCGTCGTGCGGCCGGTCGCGCGGCGCGGCCGGCGGGGCGCACGGCTGGACCGCGCGCGGACCACGGCCTCGCGCCGCGTCCACCGCCGGCTCTTCGTGCCGTTCTACCGGCACGTCCGCCCGCTGCTGCTGGCCCGCATCGCGCGGCGGCACGTCCTGCGCGACGTCGACCCGGCAGGGCTCGCCCGGGTCGTCGTGATGGACCGCACGTCGGTCCCGTTCGCCCGGTGGCTGGCCCGCCGGAACCCCGGCCTCGTCGTGACGACGCGGCAGGACGGGAGCCTGGACGCCGCACCCTGACCCGCTCAGCCCTTCGCGGCCATGACCGTCGCTCCGGAGCCGTCGGCGGCGGACGACGCGATGTAGCGCTCGCCGGTCTCCGGGCACTCCCACGTGCCCGGCTCGCCCGGCCGCTCGGCCAGCCGGGCCCCGGCGCGGCCGACCCAGCCGATCCGCCGGGCGGGCACGCCCGCGACCAGCCCGAAGTCGGGGACGTCGCGGGTCACGACCGCGCCGGCCGCGACCATCGCCCAGCGCCCGATGCGCACCGGCGCGACGCACACGCTGCGCGCGCCGAGCGAGGCGCCCTCGGCGACGTGCACCCCGGCGGCCTCCCAGTCGGCGGCCCGCTTCAGCGTCCCGTCCGGGGTCACCGAACGGGGCGCGCGGTCGTTGGTGAGCACGACCGCGGGCCCGACGAACACGCCGTCCTCCAGCACGGCCGGCTCGTAGACGAGCGCGTGGTTCTGCAGCTTGACGTTGTCGCCGATCCGCACGCCCGCGCCCACGTACGCACCGCGCCCCACGATGCAGCCGGCGCCGAGCCGCGCGCCCTCGCGGACCTGGGCGAGTCCCCACACGGTCGTCCCGTCGCCGAGTTCCGCGGACGGGTCGACCTCGGCGTTCGGCAGGATGCGGTGGCTCATCGGCGCTCCTCCGTGGAAACCCGCCCCCCGGGCCCGGCACGGCACAGGACGCGGCGGGCCGGGGCGCGCGGAGCGGCGACGTGGGTGGGTGCTGCGGTCGGGCGGGCGGCGACGCCGGCGGCGCCGTCACCGGACCGAGCATGCCCTACCTTCTCCGGCGGCCGCACGCCGACGCGCCAGGCCCGGCGTGCTTCCTGACCTGGCCGGACGGTGGCGGGCGAGTCCGCTTACGGACCGCAGCCCTCCCAGCGACTCTGGAACAAAATTCCATTTCGGGGCTAGTCGGCAGCTATCTCTAGATGGAAATTCCATCCAGGGCTATGCTCGCCCTGGAACTCACTTCCAGGAGGGCGTCATGAAGTCCACACCCCCGCCGTCTCCCGCCATGGACGGGGCCGCGCAGGACGGGGCCGGCGAGCATGCCGGGATCCTCGCGCAGATCCGGGCGGCGCGGCCCGCCTATGTCCGCGGGGACCGCCGGGTCGCGGACGCGGTGCTCGCCGACCCCGAGGCGGTGATCCACCTGACCGTGAGCGACCTCGCGGAGGAGGCGGGCACCGCGGCGTCCACGGTCGTGCGGTTCTGCCAGCGGCTCGGGCTGCGCGGGTTCCACGCGCTGAAACTGGCCATCGCCCGGGAACTCGGCGGCGGGAACGCGCTCATCGAGTCGCGTGTCGAGGCGGGCGACCGGCCCATCGACGTCCTCGGCAAGATCATCACTTCGGACGCGGAGGCGCTCCGGGACATCGGCTCCACCATCGACGCGGAGCAACTGGACACGGCGGTCGACGCGCTCCACCGGGCCGAGCGGATCCTGCTCGTGGGCGTCGGCACGTCGGCTCCGCTGGCCCAGGACTTCGCCTACCGCCTGCTGACCATCGGACTCCACGCCGACGCGCCCGCGGACGCCCACGTGCAGCATGTGGCCGCGCGGCTGCTCGGCCCGTCCGACGCCTGCCTGGCCGTCAGCCACACGGGGTCGACCCGGGAGACCGTGTCGGCGATGGAGGCGGCGCACGGCGTGCGGGCGGCGACGATCGCGCTGACCAGTTTCGCCCGCTCGCCCCTGACCTCCGTCGCGGACACCGTCCTGGTGGCGGGCAGCCGGGAGACCTCGTTCCGGATCGAGGCCATGACCAGCCGCATCGCCCACCTCTCCCTGCTGGACGCGCTGTTCGTGTCGCTGGTCCTGCGCCGCCCCGCGGCGGCGTCGGCCGCCAGTGAAGTCACCGGCGGCGTCCTGGCGGAGCACCGGTTCTGATGGCCGCCGTGCGCCTGGCCGTCATCACCGACAGCCATCTGTGCTCGCCGGCGACACCCCCCGGCTTCTGGAACCACGAGCTGCCGCTACCGGAGTCGTGGACGCTGTGGGACGAGGCGATGGGCGTCGTCGCCGACTCGGCCGTGGACGCGATCGTCCTTCTCGGGGACGTCACCAACTTCGCGGAGCCGGACGTCATGGTGCGCGCCCTGCGGAGGCTCACGGACTTCGGCAGGCCGGTGATGGCGGTGGCGGGCAACCATGACGTCGTCCCGCACGAGAACGCTCTCGCGCGGGCCGCGCGAACGCTGGGGGATCCGCTGCTCACCGTCCCGCCCTTCGCCCGCGCCGTGCACGGGTTCACGTTCGCGGGCGTTCCGGTCAAGGCCACCGGCACCGGGTATCGCGTCGACGACGCGGCGCGCTCCGTCCCGGACGGCCTTCCCCTGGACGCCCCGCTGGTCGTGCTGAGTCACTTCCCGCTCATCGACCGCCGTGCGGCCATCCTCGACCAGGGCCTCAAGTTCCCCGGAGGGCTCGATGGCGCGGCCCGGGTCACCGAAACCCTCCGGAACCGCCGCGCGCCCTCCATCGTCCTGCACGGGCACCTGCATTGGCAGGACGCGGCGCAGGACGGCCGGGTGCTGCAACTGGGAATGCCCGCACTGATCGA
Organism: Actinomadura sp. 7K534; assembly: GCF_004348575.1. Lineage (NCBI taxonomy): Bacteria > Bacillati > Actinomycetota > Actinomycetes > Streptosporangiales > Thermomonosporaceae > Actinomadura > Actinomadura sp. 7K534. Next base: position 3,724 of record NZ_SMKB01000087.1, on the reverse strand, counting down.
GTGGCCGCACGCCGTGAGCATCGTGACGGTGGACGACGACGGCTCCGGCCCGCGGATCGAACGGCGTACCAGACGAGTCACCGCCCCTCCCGGAACGGGCCCCGGCCGATTCTCCCTGAACGATGACCGCTGGGCGGTCCGTGACGGCCGCTGGCTCTCCGACTCCCTGGACGGAGACGGCCCCATATGAGGCCCGCGAACGGCGCGGAGCGACCCGGTGTGCTCGCCTTCGACTGGAACGGCACCCTGGTCGACGACGCCGGGCGGGCTCACCGCGCCACCAACCGCGTCCTCCGCGAACACGGTCTCGCGCCCCTCACCGAGCCGGAGTTCCGGACGGCCTTCACCCTGCCGATGCGACGGTTCTTCATCACCCTCGGAGTCGCCGAACGGTGGTCGAGCGCGGTGGAGGAGCGGTGGAACGAGGAGATGGCCGCCGAGACGGCGCCGCTGAGCACGGGAGCGTCCGAGATCCTCAGGGCCGCCGCGGACAGCGGCGTTCGCGTCGTCGTCGTGAGCGCGGCGGCGTCCCACCCGATACTGCGGGACGCCCGCCGGCTCGGCGTCGAGCACCTCCTGGCGGACGTCGTCGCATCGGCGGAGGACAAGGCGTCCGCCCTGTCCCGCCTCGTGTCCGGCGCTCCCGGCCCGGTGATGTACGTGGGCGACTCCGAGTACGACATGGGCGCGGCGCTCGCGGCCGGCGCCTACCCGGTGGGTTTCGGGCGCGGCTACCGGCCGGCGGAGGCCCTCGCCGACGCCGGCGCGGAGATCGTCGTGTGGAACCTGGCGGCGCTCACCGCCTTCCTCACCTGGACCCGGTCACCCGGTCGGTGAGGCCCGCCGTCCCCATCGCCCGTGACGCGGGGGCCGCCGTATCAAAGTTCCCTGGCCAGGTTCTCGGTGAAGGCGCGGATCGCGGATTCGTCGCGCTTGTAGTACTGCCAGGCGCCGACCTTCTGCCGGGTGACGAGGCCGGCCTGGTGCAGGACCTTCAGGTGGGCCGAGATGGTCGGCTGGGACATGCCGGCGCGCTCCTGGATGACCGACACGCACACCCCCTCGACGTCGAAGTCGCCGACCGCCTGGTGGCCGAAGTTCGCGGCGGGGTCCTTGAGCCAGCGCAGGATGTCCAGCCTCGCCCGGTTCGAGAGGGCGCGCAGCACCTCGATGTCGACCCCCTGCACCACCTCGCTCATGCCGACCAGCGTAGCCGCCGTGACGGCGGCGCCCGCGGGCCCGCGGCACAGGACCGCCCCGACACATAGGGACATTGCAATTTAGCTATATAGCAATGTACTGTGGGTCCGGCAAGCGGACATGACGGAAGGGAAACACCCAGTGAAGATCGGCATTCTCGGCACGGGCCGGATGGGGGTGCGGCTCGCGGCGATGTACGCCCGTGCCGGGCACGAGGTGGTCCTCGGCTCCCGGGACACCGCGCGCGCCCGCGGGATCGCCGCCGGCCTCGACCTCCCGGGTCTCGCCGCCGGCGACTACGACCAGGCCCTCGACGCACCCGTCGTGCTGCCGGCCATCTTCCTGCGGGACGGCCTGCTGACGCTGCTCGAACCGCTGCGCGCGACACTCGCCGGCAAGATCCTCATCGACATCACCAACCCGTTCAATGACGACTACAGCGACTTCATCACCCCCTGGGACACCAGCGGCGCCGAGCGGATCGCCGAAGCCCTCCCGGACACCCGCGTCGTCGGCGCCTTCAAGAACGTGTGGTGGGAGGTCTTCGACGCGCCGGACTTCGGCGGCCTCGTCAGCGACGTCTACGTCGTCTCCGACGACGAGGACGCCAAGCGGCGGGTCATCGGCCTCGGTGCGGGGACGCCGTTCCGCTACGTCGACGCCGGCCGGCTCGCCAACGCCCGCACCGTCGAGCGCATGACGCTGCTCTCCGGCGAGCTCGGAACCCGGCTCGGCTACTTCCCCCGCATGAACTACACGCTGCTCGGGAAGACGTGGCGGCCCGGCCAGGCCGACGACACCGTCGGCGCCCTCATCGCCCGGCCCGGCGGGGCCGAATGAGCGCCCCGGCCGCACGCCTGGAAGCCGCCGGACTGCACCTGCCCGAGCCGCCCCGCCCGCTCGGCGCCTACGTACCCGCCGTGGCGGCGTCGGGCCTCCTGTTCCTCAGCGGAATGCTGCCCCTGCGCGGTGGGGCGCCGCTGATGACCGGACGCCTCGGAGCGGAACTCGACACGGCGAGCGGCCGGGAAGCCGCACGGACGGCGGCCCTCAACGCCCTCGCCGTGATCGACGCCGAAACCGGCCTGGACTCGGTCGCGCGCTTGGTGAGACTCGCCGTCCACACCGCCTGCGATACCGGCTTCCGTGACCATGCGGCGGTGGCCGACGGAGCCTCGGAGGTCTTCGACACCGCCTTCGCGCCCACCCGCCACAGCCGGCTCGTCTTCGGCTCGGTCGCGCTCCCCGGCGGGATGCCGCTGGAACTCGACCTCATCCTGGAATCGGGCGGCGCGAACCCCTGATCCGTCGCCGGGGCCGGGCGTCTGCGTAAAGGGCCCGGCCCCGGCGCTGGGAGACCGGAATCATGCGGGCAGCCCGGCCGCGTGCCGCATGGCGGCGCGTGCGCGGGCAGGGGCCTCGGCGTCGTCGAGCAGCTGGATCTCCTGGTTGGCCGCCATGGACAGGCCGATCAGGGTCGTGGCGACCTCCTCCGCCGGGCGGTGCGGGCCCGGAAGCCCGGCCTGCGCGGCGGCGACCGCCGCGGTCAGCCCCCGGCGCTGGGACGCGACGATCTCGCGCAGCCGGTCGCGCAGCGGCCCCGGGCGCCCGTCCAGTTCCGACGAGGCGGCCGTGACGAAGCAGCCGCCGGGGAACGGGCAGTCGGCCAGGTACTCCACCCACCCGTCGATCAGCCGTTCCAGACGCTCCGGCCCGGGCGGCAGGTCCTTCAGGGGTTCGGTGACCGCGGCGTCGAACACCCGGCACGCCTGCTCCAGCGCGGCCATCAGCAGCCCGTCCCGCGACCCGAACGGACCGACGAGACCTGCCTTGCTCATGTCGAGCCGCCGCGCGAGAGTCCCCACGGTCAGCCCCTCCAGGCCCAGCCGGGAGGCGTCCCGCACCGCGGTCCGCACGATCCGCTCGCGTGTCCTGGCCGCTTCGGCCGCCGAGTGACGAGGAGACATGGCCCCATGATAGCGAACGAGTGTACGCTATTTTGACGTACGACCGTTCGCTTAACAAAGGTGGAACCGGTTATGAGCGATCTGCTCCGGCTCGACGCGACGGCACTGGCCCTGATCGGCCACGACGTCGCCCTGATCCCCGACGCCGCGCTGGCGAACCCGACGCCGTGCGACGGGTGGACGATCACCGATCTGCTTCACCACATGAACGAACGCCACGAGGCCATCGCCAGGACGGTCCTGCCGCCCTTCGAGGCGGACGGCGATCCCAGGGACGATTTCGCCCGCATCGCCGCGCGCTGCTTGGCCGTCCTGGAACAGGCCGGCGAGACCGTGCTCCTGCCGTGGCTGGGGGAGGTGCCGACCGAAATGGTGCTGGGCGTCCACGCCGTCGACATGCTGGTCCACCGCTGGGACCTGGCGCGTGCACTCGACACCACACCTGTGGTCCCGCCCCGCCTGGCCGAGATCGCGTTGCCTCTGGCCCGAGCCAACACGGCACCAGGCAGCCCCCTCAACGGCCCCGACGGCGTCTACGCCGCCCCTCTGGCCGAGGA
>NZ_SMKB01000086.1:0-27666 GCF_004348575.1 Actinomadura sp. 7K534 | reverse complement strand
GTGCTCGGGTGGCGGCGGGGGCGTGGTCGCGGTCGCCGGACAGGTCGACGCCGAGGCTCAGCAGGAGCCGGTGCCGCAGCGCGGCGAAGTCGGCGTCGCGCGGGTCGCGGGGACGCGGCAGGCCGACAGGGATCTCCTCGGCGATCCGCCCGCCGTCGACCAGCAGGACGCGGTCGGCCAGCAGCAGCGCCTCCTCCACGTCGTGCGTGACCATCAGCGTGGTGATCTCGTGGTGCCGCCACAGCTCGGCGACCTGCCGCTGCATCTTCAGGCGCGTCAGGGCGTCGAGGGCGGCGAAGGGCTCGTCCAGCAGCAGCAGGTCGGGGGTGCGGACGAGGGCGCGGGCGAGCGCGACCCGCTGGGCCTCGCCGCCCGACAGCGTCAGCGGCCAGGCGTCGCCGCGGCCGGGCAGCCCGACCTCGGCCAGCGCGCGGTCGGCGCGTGCGCGCAGCTCCGCGCGGGGCCCGCGGAGGCCGAACGCGACGTTGCGCCATACCGGCCGCCACGGCAGCAGCCGGGCGTCCTGGAACACGATCGCGTGCTCGCCGGAGACCTGGATCTCGCCGGTCGCGTCGGAGTCGAGGCCGGCGACGATCCGCAGCAGCGTCGACTTCCCGCAGCCGCTCGCGCCGACCAGGACGACGAACTCGTGCTGGGCGACGGCCAGGTCGACGCCCTGCAGCACGGCGCGGTCGCCGAACGCTCGGCCGACGCCGCGCAGGCTGATCGCGGGGTCGTTGTCCGTCATGGTCATGCTCCTTCGAAGGTGCGCCGCCAGCGCAGCGCCCGCCGCTCGATGAGCCGGACGATCGCGTCGGCCAGGATGCCGATGACCGCGTAGACCGCCAGCGCGGTGATGATGATCGACGTCTGGGCGAGGATGTTCGCCTGGACGATGAGGTAGCCCAGCCCCGACTGGGCGTTGATCTGCTCGGCGACGACGAGGCTCATCCACGCGGTGCCGAGCGCGTAGCGGAGCCCGACGAGCGCGGACGGCATCGCCCCGGGGACGATGACGTCGCGGATCAGCTCCCACCGGCCGACGCGGTAGCCGCGGCCGAGGTCGATGAGCCGGTCGTCGACGTCCCGGATGCCCTTGAAGACGTTCAGGTAGACCGGGAAGAAGCTGCCGAGCGCGACCATCGTGATCCGCGGTGCCTCGCCCAGCCCGAACCACAGGATGAACAGGGGCACCATGCCCAGGTACGGCATGGTCCGGATGGCCTGGACGGTGGAGTCCAGGGCGTCCTCGCCGAAGCGGGACAGCCCGGCCGCGATGCCCGCGATGGTCGCCAGCGTCGCCCCGCAGGCCAGCCCGGCGACCGCGCGGAACAGCGAGATCCGCATGTGCTCGGCCAGTTCGCCGGACCGGATCATCTCGGTCAGCGCCGTCACGATCTCCCAGGGGGAGGACGTGATGCGCGGGTCGACGGCGCCGGTCTCGGCCAGCAGCTGCCAGAGCGCGATCAGCCCGATCGGGACCAGGGCCCTGCGGAGTGTTCGCGGTACCCGGGTCATGGCCGTGCCCGCGAGTTGAACTCGGTGGTGAAGACCGAGTCGACCGTGATCTTCTTCTTGATGACGCCCTGCTGGAAGAACAGGTCGGCGATGCGCTGGTTGCCGCGGATGGTCGCGTCCTCGATGGGGTGCAGCCCGGCGGGGCGGTTGCGCTCCGCCTTGAGGGCGATCTCCGCGGGGATGCCGTTCAGCTTCGCGACGGCGGCGGAGCGCTCCTCCGGCTCGGCCTTGGCCCAGGCGATGTGCCTGGCCAGCTGCGCCACGAACTCGCCGACCGCCTCCTTCTTCGCGCCGAGCGCCTTGTCGCTCGCGATGTAGAAGAGGGGGTTGTCGGCGTTGATGGTCGTGCCGTCGGTGAGCAGGCGGCTGCCGGACGACAGGAACGTCGTGAGCGTCGGGTCGATCACGGTCGCGGCGTCCAGGTTGCCGCTGCGGAGGACCTGCTGGGCGTTGGTGCCGTCGGGGAGCTGGACGAGCTCGACGTCCTCCATCGTGAGGCCGGCGGAGTCGAGGGCGCGGTTCAGCGTCCAGTGCGAGTTGGTCCCGCGGACGTAGGAGATCTTCTTGCCCTTGAGGTCGGACAGGGACTTGATGGGGGACTTCTCGTCCACGATGATGCCCTGCCCCTTCGGCCAGGGCGTGGTGGCCGTGATGATCTTGAAGGGGACGTCCCCGGCCTGGGCCACCACCGGGCCGACCTCGCCCAGCTCCGCCACGTCGATCCGGTCGGCCTTGAGCGCCGCGATCATCGCGTTGGACCCGCCGATGAGGTCGACGACCTCGATGCGCACCTTCCCGCTCTTGTCGTCCCCGTGCGCGGGGAACGTCGGGACCCAGCCGAAGGTCTTGGTGGTGCCGACGCGCAGCACGGTGACGCCGTCCTCGGCTTCGGCGCCGCCGCCGCAACCGGTCGCGGCGAGACCGATGGCGAGGCCGGTGAGGCCGGCCGCGAGGGCGCGCAGCCGGGACGAGGGGGAACGACGGGTCATGGCGAGCTCTCCGGGGTGTCGGTCGCGGCCAGCGCTTCGCGGGCCAGGGTGAGGGCGAGGGAGTATCCGGGCACGCCGGACGTGATGAGGGTGGTCTCGGCGACGGCGAGCAGGTCCCGCTCGCGGGCTCCGGCGCGCACGGCGGCGAGCGCGTGGTGCCGGGCGGCGTCGGCCCTGCCCAGCGCGGCGAGCTGCGCGAACTGGACGAGCTGCTGCACCTTCAGCCCCAGCGGGCTGCGGACGATGACCTCTCCGCGCAGCTCTTCGAGCAGGCCGGGGGCGGTGAAGCGGCCGTGCTCCGCGCTGAACTCCCACCGCTCCCGGACGCTGCCGGGCACGGCGCCGAACAGCGTCCGGTAGGTCTCCTCGTAGGGACCGGTGTCGGGCACGGCGTTCTGGTCGGCGTTCTGGCCGGCGTTCTGGGCGGTGGTCACCGGCCGCCGCCTTCGGGTTCGAGCGGAAGGGCGCCGCCGAGCGCCGTCGCGCCCAGCGTGACCTGCGCGGTCTCCTCCAGCGCGACGACCAGCCGGGCCGCCCCGGCGGCGTCGGTGCCGGTCGCCAGCAGGCCGTGGTTGGCGAGCAGGACGGCGCCGCTGCGCGGATTCGCGGTGAACGTGTCGACGATCTGCGTGACGGCCCGGCCGCTGCCCCGCGGACCGTAGGGGGCGACGGGGACGTCCTCGGTCTGCCCCGCCCGCAGCAGCGACTCGTACCGCGCGGGCAGCTCCCGTCCCGCGACCGCGTAGGCGGTCGTGAACGGCGAGTGGGTGTGCACGACGGAGCCGGTGCCGGGGCGCGCGCGGTAGACCTCGGTGTGCATCCGGACGATCTCCTCGTTCTCGGGAGCCAGCCACCCGGCGACGAGGTCGCCGTCCAGGGTGACCACCGCGAACTCCTCCGGCCCGATCCCGCGGAGCAGGCCGCGGGAGGTGAGCAGGAGGTGGTCGGGCGTCCCGGGCACGCGGACGCTCGCGTTCCCGTGCCCGCTCTTGGACATGACGTCGGAGGCGAAGAGGTCCGTCACCGCGCCGAGCAGCGCGTCGCGCGCCGCCGCGACGTCGGAGTCGCCGAGCGGGAGTGGAGCTGTTGACTGCAGCGTCTGTGACATCTGAAGGAATCTCCGGGAGGGCTGTGAGACGGCAGAGAAGGGGTCTGTTCATAGAGGGTTGTGTCAGCGGATCAGGGAGTGATCCCTGGCTTGAGTGCTCGGATCAGTGGTGCCTGCACACTGAGCACGAGCGCTACGTCACCGCCCGTCGGCGCGGCCGGCGTATTCTTAACTAAATCAGTAGAGAAAGTAGGGAGTCAAGCGGCTGTGGTCACGGCCACGCCGCTCGCCCCGGCTGCCCCGTGAATCCCTCCGAAGCGGGCGTAACGGGTCGCTAGTGTGTGTCATCGCTCATGTGATGATCAGGGGGGCGTCGGTGGCAGACCAGGCATTCCAGGTGGATCTGCGCGGGGTGGTGGATCTGCTGAGCCGGCACCTGTACGCGAGCCCGCGCGTCTACCTGCGGGAACTGCTGCAGAACGCGGTGGACGCGATCACCGCCCGGGGCGCGGACGGCGGCCGGGTGGTCATCGAGACCGGCGGCGGGGTGCTGCGGGTCCACGACGACGGCGTGGGACTCACCGAGACCGAGGTGCACACGCTGCTCGCCACGATCGGGCGGTCGTCCAAGCGGGACGAGCTCGGGTTCGCCCGGCACGACTTCCTGGGGCAGTTCGGGATCGGCCTGCTGTCGGCGTTCCTGGTCGCGGACGAGATCGAGGTCGTGACGCGGTCCGCGCGCGGCGGTGCCGCCGTCCGGTGGACGGGACGCTCCGAAGGCAGCTACCGCGTGGAGCCGGGGCGGCGGGCGGAGCCGGGGACGACGGTCACGCTGCGGGCGCGGCAGGGCGCGGCCGAGCTGCTGAGCCCGGCGGCCGTCGCGGACCTGGCGCGGACGTACGGGTCGCTCCTGCCGGTGGAGCTCACCGTCGACGGCAGTCCCATCACCGGGGACGGCCCGCCGTGGCTGGCGCACCACCGTGACCCGGCGGCACGGAAGCGCGCGTTGGAGCGGTACTGCGAGGAGCTCTACGGATTCACGCCGTTCGACGTCGTCGACCTGGAGGTGCCGGTGGCCGGGCTGACGGGCGTCGCGTTCGTCCTGCCGCAGGCGGTGTCGCCCACCGCGCGCGCCGCGCACCGCGTCTACGTCAAGCGGATGCTGCTGGCCGAGGGCGTCGAGGGGCTGCTGCCCGAATGGGCGTTCTTCGCGCGGTGCGTGGTCGACGCGGGGGAGCTGCGTCCCACCGCGAGCCGCGAGGCGCTCTACGAGGACGAGCTGCTCGACGCGACCCGGGACGGCCTCGGGGACGTCCTGCGGCAGTGGCTCGTGCGGCTGGCCGAGACCGACCCGCCGCGGCTGCGCGGGTTCCTGCGGCTGCACCAGCTCGGCGTGAAGGCGATGGCGCTGCACGACGACGACATGCTCCGCATCGTGGACCGCTGGCTGGAGTACGAGACGTCCGCCGGGCCGATGACGCTGGCGGAGTTCCGGCGGCGCCACCCGGACGGCCGGTTCACCGCGAGCGTGGACGAGTTCCGGCGGCTGTCGGCGGTCGCGGGGGCGCAGGGCGTCGGGCTCGTCAACGGCGGCTACGTCCACGACACGGAGATCATCGAGCGGCTGCCCGACCTCGACCCCGACATCTGCCTGAGCAGGCTGGACGCGGCGGAGCTGACCACCACGTTCGGCGTCCTGGACCCGGCGGCGGAGCTGTCGCTGCGGCCGTTCCTGGCGGCGGCGCAGCGGGCGGTGGACCGGCTCGGCTGCGAGGTCGTGGTACGCGACTTCGATCCCGCGTCGCTGCCCGCCCTGTACCTGACCAGCCGCGACGCGCAGTTCCGCGAGGAGCTCGGCCGGGCGCGGGACGAGGCCGGCGAGCTGTGGGCCGACGTGCTCGGCGCCGTCGGCGCCACGGCCGGCGTCGAGCGCCCGCAGCTGGTGCTGAACCACCGCAACCCGCTGGCGCGGCGCGTCATGTCCCTGGGCGACGGCGGGCCGGTCGAGCCGGCCGTGCAGGCCCTGTACGGCCAGGCGCTGCTCCTCGGGCACCACCCGCTGCGGCCCGCCGACACGGCGGTCCTGAACCGTTCCTTCATCGGCCTGCTGGAGTGGGCCGTCCACGCTCCGGAGGCGCCCCGGTGACCGACGACGTCTACGCGCTGATGACCCAGGCGCAGGAGCTGCCCTACGGGGAGGCCCGCACCGTCCTGGTGGAGGACGCGCTGCGCCGCGCCGAGGCCGCCGGGGACGACGAGCTGGCGTTCCGGGTCCGGACCCGGCTGACCGACGCCTACCAGTACGGAGGCGAGCCCGCCAAGGCCCTCGCCACGTTCAGCCGCGCGCTCGCCGACCACGACCGCGACCCCGGCCGGTTCGACGAGACGCACCTGCTGCTGTGGCAGATGAAGGCGGTGGTGTCGTCCCTGACGCTGTTCCCCGAGGTCCCCCTCGACCGCACGTACGCGCTGCTGGACGACATGGAGCGCCGCTACCTCGCGGGCGGCCACAGCCTCCAGGCCGTCTACCGGCGCCGCCACCTCGTGGCCCAGCACGTCGGCGACGACGCGGTCGACGACTGGTACTGGAAGTGGCGGGCCGCCCGGCGGGACGAGCTGTCGGACTGCGAGGGCTGCGACCCGACCGGCATGGTCCGGCACCTCGCCCGCGTCGGGCGGTACGAGGAGGCGATCGAGATCGCGGCGCCCGTGCTCGGCTCGGAGCTGTCGTGCAACGAGCAGCCGCAGGCCGTCCTGACCGCGATGCTGCCGGTGTACCTGCGGACGGGCCGCACCGAGCAGGCCGCCGACGCGCACCGCCGCGCCTACCGGGTGCACCGGGCGCGGCTCGCCGACCTCGGCGACATCTCCGAGCACGTCGAGTTCTGCGCGGCCACCGGCAACGGGGCGCGCGGGCTGGAGATCGTCCAGCGGCACCTCGGGTGGCTCGACCGGGCGCCGAGCCCGCACGCGGAGATGGAGTTCGCCGCCGCGGCGGCGCTGCTGCTGGACCGGGTCGCGGCGGCCGGGCACGGCGCGGCCACCATCCGCCGGCCCGCCGCGGACGGCAGGTCCGCCGCCGACGTCCCGCTGCCGGAGCTGCGCGCCGAGCTCGCCGACCGCGCGACGGCGCTGGCGGCGCGGTTCGACACCCGGAACGGAACGCCCTGCCAGAGCGAGCGGATACGGGCCACGCTGGCGTCCGAGCCGATCGTGGACTTCGTGCCGCTGGCCGCGCACCACCGGCGTCCCGCGCCCGCCCCGGAACCGGTCCAGGCGGACTCCCCGCACGAGGACGTCGCGTCCGTGGCGGACCTCGACGAACTGCTGGACATCGCCGACGAACGCCGCACCCGCCAGGACGTGGAGATCACGCTGGCCGCGTGGCGGCGGTTCGACGACCTCGCCGGGACGGCCGAGCCGACACCGCTGCAGCGGGCCCGCCGCCTGGACGGCCGGGGCGTCGAGCGCGCCCTGGACGGCGACGAGGAGGGCGCGGCCGCCTGCTGGGAGGAGGCGTCGCGGCTGTTCGGCGAGCTGGGCGACGAGACGCGCCGGCACCGCGCGCTCGGCCGGCTCGGCGCGATGCGCGCGAAGCTCGGCGACCCGCGCGGGCCGGCGGACATGACCGCCGCCGTGGAGCACTTCGCGAGCCATCCGACCCGCGACGGCGACGCCACCGGCGCGCTGCTGCGGCTCGCCACCTCGCACGTGGAGCACGACCGGCCCGCCGAGGCGCTCGCCGCCCTCGACCGGGTCGACCCGGACGACGCCCCCGACCGGGCGGGCGAGCTGTGGTTCCTGCGGGGGCAGTCGCTCCTGCTGACCGGCCGGGCCGACGACGCGGTCGCGGCGCTGCGCCGGTCGGCCGCGGCCGCCCGCGCGTCCGGCGGCCCGGCGGAGGCCGCCGCCCCGCTGCTGCTGCTCGCCCGCGTCCTCTCCCGCCGGGACGGCGGGCCCGACGAGGAGGCGTTCGCCCTGCTCGACGAGGTGATCGCGGCGCAGCCCGCCGGGTCGCCGATGCGGGTGGCGGCGCACTCCGAGCGGGGGCTCGCGTTCCTGGCCGCCGACCGCCCGGCGGACGCCGTCGCCGACCTCGCCGAGGCCATCGCGGGCTGGACGGCCGAGGGACTCCACGAGCAGGCCGTCCACCTTCGCGTGGACCTCGCCGCCGCGTACCTGTCCACGGGCCGCTGCCTGGAGGCCGCCGAGGTCGCCGAGGAGGCGCTCCCCGCCCTCATCGACCCCGCCCATGCCGACCCAGCCCGTAATGACCCGCACGACAGGCTCGCCGCACGGCGCTGCCGCCTGATCCTCGCGCACGCGCAGAAGGAACTGGGCGAGGAGGACGGCGCCGCGACGTTCGCGGCCCTCGCCGAGGACGCCGCCGCGGACGGCGACCACGGCGCGGTCGCGCACTTCCTGGACGAGGCCGGCGAGATCCTGACCGACCTCGACCGGGACGCCCAGGCCGCCGAGCGGTTCGCGGCGGCGGCCGAGGCGCACGAGAAGGCCGGCGACGCCACCGGCGTGGTCCGCGCCCGCCGCCGTGCCGCGATGTGCCTGCTGTGGTGCGGGGACGGCGACGGCGCCGTCACCGCCATGGAGTCGGCCCGCGCGGCGCTGGCGGGCCTGCCGCCGGACGACGAGCCCGCCCGCGTGTGGGAGACCGCGCTGGTCTCCTACGACCAGGCCCGCGTGCTGGCCCAGGTGGGGCGGCTGGCCGAGGCGGTGTCGCAGGCGTCCGCCGCCGTGGACGGCTTCACCGCCCTGGACGAGACGGGCCCCGCCGAGGAGGCCGCCCGTCTCCGCGACGACATCCGGTCCGCGCTGGAGGAGAACTAGGCGGGCGTGACGCGGCTCGCACCCGCGGACGGCACGGCCTCGATGAACTCCGGGGCGGTCCAGCCGCGCTCGGCGTAGGCGGCGGCGACCGCGTCCCGCACCCGCGCCGCGCGGTCGGCGGCCGTGAGGACGAGCACGGAGCCGCCGAAGCCGCCGCCGACCATCCGGCCGCCCCGCGCGCCCGCCCGCAGCGCCGCGTCGACCGTCGCGTCGGCCTCGGGCCAGGAGACCTCGAACTGGTCGCGCAGCGACAGGTGCGACGCGTTCAGCATCGCGCCGAGCTCGGTGACGGCCCCGGCGCGCAGCAGCCCGACGGTGGCCTCGACGCGGTGGTTCTCGGTGACGACGTGCTGGACGCGGCGCCGCAGCACCGGGTCGCGGAGCGTCCCGAGGGCCCCGGCGAGGTCCTTGACGTCGCGCAGCGCAGCCACCCCGAGCAGCGCCGCGGCCTCCTCGCACTCGGCGCGCCGCCGCGCGTACTCGCCGCCCGCCAGGGCGTGCGCCGCCCGCGTGTCCACGACAAGCAGCGTCATGCCGGAGCCGGCGGGCGCGAACGGGACCTGCGACGACAGGCCGCTGCGGCAGTCGAGCAGCAGCGCGTGCCCCGCCGTGCACAGCAGCGACGCCGCCTGGTCCATCGGCCCGCACGGCACGCCGACCTGCTCGTTCTCGGCGCGCTGCGCCAGCCGCGCCAGCGCGGGACGGTCGACCGCCACGTCGTGCAGGTCGCAGAGCGCGAGCGCCGTCGCGCACTCCAGCGCGGCGGACGACGACAGCCCGGCCCCCTGCGGGAGGTCGGAGTCGATCAGCAGGGACGCGCCGCCCGTGCCGTGCTCGCGCAGCACCCGCGCCATCCCGACCGGATACGCGGCCCACGCCCGCTCGGGCGGCCACCCCTCGGACACGACCGGCCCGCCGTCCACGGGAGCGGTCACCGCGGCCGCGGCCTGCCGCGACCGCACCTCGACCACGCCGTCGCCGCGCCGCGCGGCCGCCACCGACACGCCGAGGCCCAGCGCGAACGGCAGCACGAACCCGTCGTTGTAGTCGGTGTGCTCGCCGATCAGGTTGACCCGGCCGGGCGCGTGCCACACGCCCTCCGGCTCGCGCCCGAACACCTCGTTGAACGCCTCGGCGAGCGCGCGGGAATCGGTCATCGGGAGCGCAGGAACGTCCACGCGTCGTCGACCATGGCGCGCAGGTCGCGCTCGGGCTTCCAGCCCAGCTCCGCCTGGATCTTGCCGGACGAGGCGACCAGCACCGCCGGGTCGCCGGGGCGGCGCGGCGCCACCTCGACCGGGATGTCCCGCCCGGTGACGTCCCGGCACACCTCGACGACCTCGCGGACGGAGCTGCCGGTGCCGCTGCCCAGGTTGTAGACCGCGTGCCGGCCCGGCTCGCAGGCGTCCAGCGCCAGCAGGTGGGCGCGGCCGAGGTCGAGCACGTGGATGTAGTCGCGGATGCAGGTGCCGTCCGGGGTCGGGTAGTCCTCGCCGAACAGCCGCACGGACTCGCCGTCGCCCTGCGCGATCTTCAGCACGTTCGGGATCAGGTGGGTCTCCACGGTGTGCCGCTCGCCCAGCGGCCCGTAGGCGCCCGCGACGTTGAAGTACCGCAGCGACACCCCGCCGATGCCGTGCAGCCGCGCGTACTCGGCCAGCGTCGTGTCGATCGCCAGCTTCGACGCGCCGTAGGGGTTGGTCGGGCGGGTCGGGTCGGTCTCCAGGATCGGCGTCGACTCCGGCTCCCCGTACGTCGCGGCCGTCGAGGAGAACACGATCCGCCGCACGCCCGCGACGCGCATCGCCTCCAGCAGCGCCAGCGACTCGCCGAGGTTCTTGTCCCAGTACAGGCCGGGCTTCTCGACCGACTCGCCCACGAGGGACTTGGCGGCGAAGTGCAGCACGGCGTCGAACCCGGCGCCGCCGAGGACGTCGGCGGCGGTCTCCCGCATCGTGCCGCGCACGAGCCGGGCGCCCTCCGGCACGGCGTCCTCATGCCCGGTGGACAGGTCGTCCAGGACGACGACCTCGTGCCCCGCCTCCACGAGCAGAGCGGAGACCACGCTGCCGATGTAACCGGCGCCTCCGGTGACGAGAAGCTTCACGAACGGACCTCCACGGCGAAAGTTTCGGGTACGGCGGGGCCCGTCCAGGCTATCCGGAACGCCGGACGGGGAAGGCTGAACGCATGGACCGGACGCCGCCGCGGCCGCCCCGCGGGCTCGCGCGCCCCCTGGTGCGGCTGCTGTCCAGCTCTGCCGACCTCGTCGTCCGGCTCTCCGGCGGCGACCCCGCCGGGCTGCGGCAGGAGATCACCGCCGAGCGGATGCGGGCGCTCATCGCCGAGAACACCCAGCTCACCGCGGACGAGCGCGCGCTCATCGGGGAGGTCTTCGCCGCGGGGGAGCGGCCGCTGCGGGAGGTGCTCGTGCCGCGGACCGAGGTGGAGTTCCTCGACGCGGCGCTCCCGCTGCCCGCCGCCGCGCGCATCGCCGCCTGCAGCCCGCACTCCCGGTTCCCCGTCTGCCACCGCTCGCACGACGAGGTGATCGGCTTCGTGCACATCCGCGACCTGCTCGTCCCCGACCTGCCGGGCGCCGCGGACCTCCCGGAACCGCCCGCGCGGGACGTGCCGGTGGACATGCCCGTGGTCGACGTGCCCGTGGTCGACGTGCCGGTCTCGGACGTGCCGGTGAACGACGTGCCGATGGTGGACGCGCGGATGGCGGACGTGCGGGTGGGGGACCTGGTGCGGCCGGTGAAGTTCCTGCCGTCCACCAAGCGGGTGCTGCCCGTCTTGTCGGAGATGCGCCGCGAGGGCTGCCACCTGGCGATCGTCATGGACGAGTACGGCGGCGTCGCCGGGATCGTCACGCTGGAGGACCTCGTCGAGGAGCTCATCGGCGACATCCGCGACGAATATGATGTGCAGGACGCGCAGGCACGGCGCCTGCACGGCGGCGTGGTCGAGGTCGACGGCCTGCTCAACCTGGACGACTTCGCCGCCGAGACCGGCATCCGGCTCCCCGCCGGCCCCTACGAGACGGTCGCCGGGCACATCATGGCGGTGCTGCGCCGCGTGCCCGCCGAGGGCGACTCCGTGGAGGCCGGGGGCCGCCGCCTCGCGGTGGCCCGGATGGACGGGCGGCGGGTGGCGCGCGTGCGCGTCATGCCGCGGGTTGCGCCGCAGGCCGCCACGGCGCCGCCCGGCACCCCGCCCGCGACCCCGCGGGCGGTCCCCGGCGACGCCGCCACCGGCTCCCCGGCGGGCCGGTCCACCGGTCCCGCCCCGAGCCGGGCCACCGGCGGCGGAGCCTCCGGAACCACCTGAGAGAATCGGTCCGTGCACATGCCCGAAGCGCCCAGCACCCCAGCCTCCGCCGATGCCGCCGCGGGGACCGTCCCCCGCGTGCTGTCCGGCATCCAGCCCACCGCCGACTCGTTCCACCTCGGCAACTACCTGGGCGCGCTGCGGCAGTGGGTCTCGATGCAGGACACGCACGACGCCTACTACTGCGTGGTCGACCTGCACGCGATCACGGTCGAGCACGACCCGGCGACGCTGCGCCGCCGCACGAAGGCCGCCGTCGCGCAGCTCCTCGCGATGGGCCTCGACCCCGACCGCGCCACGGTGTTCGTGCAGAGCGCCGTGCCCGAGCACGCCGAGCTGGCGTGGGTGCTGAGCTGCCTCACCGGCTTCGGTGAGGCGGGGCGGATGACCCAGTTCAAGGACAAGTCGTCGAAGCAGGGGACGAGCGGGACGACCGTCGGCCTGTTCACCTACCCCATCCTCCAGGCCGCCGACATCCTGCTGTATTCGCCCGAGCCGGGTGAGGGGGAGCGGGCGCTGCGCGTCCCCGTGGGGGAGGACCAGCGGCAGCACCTCGAACTGACCCGCACGCTGGCGCAGCGTTTCAACCACCGGTTCGGGGAGACGTTCGTCCTGCCGGAGGCGCACATCCCGCCGGGCGCCGCCAAGATCACCGACCTCCAGGAGCCGGACGCGAAGATGAGCAAGTCCGCCTCCTCGCCGCAGGGGATCATCGACGTGCTGGAGGAGCCCGGCCCGATGCGCAAGAAGATCATGCGCGCGGTCACCGACACGGGCTCCGAGGTCGTCTACGACGAGGAGAAGAAGGCCGGCGTCACCAACCTGCTGCGGATCTACTCCGCGCTGGACGGCACCTCCATTCCCGACCTGGAGCGCCGTTACGCGGGCTCCGGCTACGGGCAGTTCAAGAAGGACCTCGCGCAGATCGTCCTCGACACCTTCACGCCGATCAGGGAGCGCACCCTCAAGCTGCTGGACGACGAGGCCCGGCTCGACAGGGTCCTCGCCCATGGCGCGGGACGCGCGTCCAGGGTCGCCTCGCGGACGATGGACGCCGTCCGCGACCGGGTGGGATTCGTGGGACGTGGTAGCTGACCGCGCGGCACACGACGACGCCGCGGAGGGCCCCGGGGGAGGGCCCGCCGCGAGCGGCGCCGCCCGTGGGACGGAGGTCCGCGCGATCGGGGTCGCGATCCCGATCCCCGACCCGCACGGCGCGCTGCTGCAGGCCAAGCGCGCCTCCTTCGGCGACCCGCTCGCCACCGCGATCCCGACGCACATCACGCTGCTGCCGCCGACCGAGGTGCCCGAGCACGAGCTCGGCGCCGTGGCGGACCACCTGCGGGACATCGCCCGAACCGAGCGGCCGTTCCGCATCAAGTTGCGCGGCAGCGGAACGTTCCGGCCGGTGTCCCCGGTCGTCTTCGTGGCGCTGGCCGAAGGAATCAGCGGCTGCGAGCGGCTCCAGGCGAGGGTTCTGTCGGGTCCGCTGGCCCGGCCGCTGCCGTTCCCGTACCACCCGCACGTCACCATCGCCCACCACCTGCCCGAAGAGGTCATGGACCGGGCGTTCAAGGAGCTCGCCGGCTACAGCGCCGACTTCGACGTGTGGGGCTTCTCCCTGTACGAGCACGGCCGGGACGGGGTCTGGCGCCCCCAGTACGACTTCGTCTTCGGCGAGGGCGGGCAACGCCGCGTTTAACGATTGATTACCGTCCGCTGCATCGGGGCTCACCGTGCGGGTAGGTTGCGTGCATGCGTCAGGCGATCGAGGGGATTCAGCGGCGGGCCGAGTCCCTTTCCGCCGACGCGAAGAGCCGCCTGGACGGCGCCCGCGCGCGCTGGCACTGGTTCGACCACCACGTCCGGGCGTTCGAGCGCTACCAGGAGCGCCGCGGCGACCGGCTCGCCGCGGCCCTGACCTGCTACGCCTTCCTGTCGTTCTTCCCGCTGCTGGCGCTGGCGTACTCGCTGCTCGGCTACCTCGTCGGGGTCAGCGCGCAGGCGCGCGACTACTTCGTGCGGGCCGTCGACTCGCTGCTGCCCGGCCTGGCCGGCGACCTGCGGGTCGAGGAGATCGCCCAGTCCAAGACGGCGGTCGGGATCATCGGCCTGGCCGCGCTGCTGATCACCGGGCAGAACTGGGTGCAGGTGCTGCGCGAGTCGCTCCGCGACATCTGGGGCAACGAGCCGACCGGCGGCGGCAACTTCTTCGTCAAGCGGCTGTGGGACGTGGGCGTCCTGGCGTTCCTCGGCGCGACCCTGATCTGCGGCATCGCGGTCTCGACGGTCACGACGTCCGCGACCAGCACCGTGCTCGGATGGGTCGGACTGCAGGACGTGCCCGGCGCGGGCACCGGGCTGCGGCTGCTGTCCATCGCCTGCGCGATCGCGTTCAACACCGTGATCTTCCTGGCGCTGTTCACCCGCCTGTCGGGCACCCGGGCGCCCTGGCGGCGGATCATCCGGGGCGCGCTGTTCGGCGCCGCCGGGTTCGAGGTGCTCAAGCAGGTCGCGGCGCTGCTGGTGGCGCGGGTGACGGAGAACCCGGTCTACGGCGTCTTCGCCGTCCTGGTCGGCCTGATGGTGTGGATCAACATCGCGTCCCGGTTCACGCTGTTCGTCGCGGCGTGGACGGCGACCCGCCGCGTCGTGCTCACCGCCGACGCCGCCGACCCGGAGAACATCGCGGACGCGGAGACCATCGCCGCCCTGACCGGGAACGAGCCGGCGGACGAATCGAAGGACGAGGACGAGCCGGAGGCCGGGCCGGCCGAGGAGGCCGAGGACGAGAAGGCCGAGGCCGGAAAGGCCTAGGACCAGAAGGCCTCGTCCGCGTGCTGGTCTTCGGCGAGGGTGCGGATCTCGGTGATCCTGCCGTCCCGGAGGTGGAAGAGGTCCACCGAGCGGCCGTCCAGGACCCGTCCCCGGCGCTCGGCGCGGGTGTGGACGAGCGCGGTGCCGTACTCCTCGCAGGCCATCACCGCGTAGGGCTCGGCACGGAACGTCCCGCCCGACAGCTCGAACAGCCGGACGTAGAGGCCGAGGACCTCCTCGGGGGTGCGGTACACGCCGCAGAGGGGCCCGTGGCCGGGGACGCGGTGGACGACGTCGTCGGCGAGCAGGCCGCGGATGAAGGCCGTGTCGCCCTTGGCGAAGGCCGTGTAGCCGTCCCGCAGCAGGGTGACGTTCGGGTGTTCGAGCACGGGCGCACCGAGCGTGGAGACGTACATGTCGGACATGGCGCGCTTCCTCCCGTGCCGCCGGTCCGCCGTCGTCAGCGGCGGCGCGTCACCGGCGCCACCGCGAGCGTAAGCCCGCGGACGCGGCCGGGCCAGGGCCCGCCGAGGCGGCTGAGGCAACCTTTACCGGCGGCCCTCACCGGAGCGACTGGTCGAACCGCCGGCGCCGCCGCAGGACCGCGTACAGCACCGCGACCGCCAGCAGCGCGCCCGCGGCGCCGCCGCCCACGAGCAGCCACCGCCGCGACGTGTCGTCGGACGCGAGCGGCGCGTCCGGCAGCACGCCGCCGGAGCCCGCGTCCTTCTTGGCCTGCGTCGTGTCGCCGGGGGAGACGAGCACGCCCACCGGCTCGACCTTGCCGTGCGCGGTGAAGCCCCAGTCCAGGAGCTTGGCCGCGTACTGGGACGGCGGCCGGTCGGCCTTCATCAGCGAGACGACGATCGTGCGCCCGCCGCGCCGCGCCTCGGCGACGAAGGTCTGCTGGGCGGCGATCGTGTAGCCGTTCTTGCCGCCGAGCATCCCCTGGTACTCCTCGCGCTCGCCCGGCAGCATCCGGTTGTGCGTGTGGATCGGGTAGCCGCCGACCTTCAGCCCGCGCTTGCGCTGCTTCTTGGTCGGCGGCGCGGGGAACTTGTGGTCGATCGCCTGCACGTAGGTGCGGAAGTCGGGGTTCTTCATGCCCTCGCGCAGGATGAGCGCCAGGTCGTACGCCGAGGTGTGCTGGGTGCGGACGCTCAGCCCGAGGTCGCGGTCCAGCCCGTTGACCGACCCGGCCCGCGTGTCGCGCGCGTTGATCCGCTTCGCCTCGGCGTTCATGTCGGCGAGGGTCTTCTCCATGCCGCCGTTCGCCTCGGCGAGCGCCACCGCGGCGTCGTTGGCCGACATCATGAGCAGGGCGTGGAACAGGTCCGACACCTTGTAGCTCATCTTGGGCGTGAGCCCGACCTTGGTGCCCTCGACGTCGCACGCCTGCTGCGACGGCCGCACGAGGTGGTTCGCGTCCAGCTTGGGGACGAGGGCCAGCGCCGTCAGCGTCTTGATCGTGCTCGCGGGCAGGTGCCGCCCGTGCGGGTCCTTGGCGGCCAGGACGTCGCCGGTGTCGGCGTCCGCGATCAGGTAGGAGGCCGCTTTGATCTTCGGCAGCCCCGGGACGCCGGGGGCCCGGTTCACGACGAGGCCGCGTCCGGCGAGCTGCGGGCCGCCGACGGTCCCGGCGTCCGGGGCGCCCTGCGGAGTGGCGGGCGGCGCCGTGCGGGGCGCCGTGCGCGGCTCGGCGGCCGCGGGGGCCGCGACGAGGACGGGCGCCGCGGCGAGCGACGCCGCGGCCAGCGGGACTGTGAACACCGTCAAGGCGCGGCGGGCACCGGGCCGCCCTGGTCGCTCTGCTCGCAAGCTTCCGACGCTCCTCGTTTCCGCGAGAGCACGTTCGCTCCCGGCGCGCATGCGCTCGACGCCCATGACACCCCCGAAGAGTAGGCGACCTATCCGGCGAAGGGGTACCCGGCTGCTAAGACGGCAAGCTCGTGATGGAAGCTACAGAGGGTACAGAAGTGACCAAGTAGGGCCATATAGGACGCCCGCTACCGGTCACAGTCCGTCATCGGCGGTATTTTGGGACGGGCTGACTAGTTCGATCGGGTGGTGTCGCAGCGAAGATCGATGACCGAAAGGTATGGCCCGGCCGTGTTAACCGACCGTCCGCATGAGTCAATTGATCCGCAAAGGGCATGGAGACCCGGCGGGGGCGTGGGCGCGGGCGCCATCATGGAGCGAACACGTGACCTGGACCGGCGTTTGTCCAGGCTTAGGGACCCGCTGGCTGAATTGCGCCACGTGCCACGCAACGACCTGCAAGGATTGTGGACGGAGGTTGGCCGTGGCCATTGACTTCAACGCATCGAAGGGGACCACGCTCGGGATCGAGTGGGAGATCCAGCTCGTCGACGCGGAGACCAGGCACCTGCGGCAGGACGCGCGCGAGGTGCTCGCCGCACTGCCCTCGCTCAGCGAGGACGGTGACAACCCCCGCGTGCGGCACGAGCTCATGGAGTCCACGGTCGAGGTGGTGACCGGCATCTGCGACACCGTCGGCGAGGCCAAGGCCGACCTCGCGGGGACCCTCGCCGCCCTCCGGGCCGCCGCCGCCGAGCGCGACATCGCGCTGGCGTGCACGGGCACCCACCCGATCAGCGACTGGCGGGACGCCGTGATGGCGCCCATGCGGCGCTACGCCGAGCTGATCGAGGAGATGCAGTGGCTGGCGCGGCGCATCCAGACGTTCGGCGTTCACGTGCACGTCGGCGTCTCCGACGGCGCCAAGGCGATCCCGATCGTCAACGCGCTCTCGTCCTACCTTCCGCACTTCCTGGCGCTCACCGCGTCCAGCCCGTTCTGGAGCGGCAGCGACACGGGCCTCGCGTCCTGCAGGGCGATCGTCTTCGGGCAGCTGCCCACGGCCGGACCCCCCCACCTGTTGGACGACTGGGCGGCCTTCGAGGATTACATGGACACGCTCCTGCGTTCGCAGACGATACGGAGCATCAAGGAAGTCTGGTGGGACATCCGCCCGCATCCCGACTTCGGCACGGTCGAGATCAGGATGTTCGACGGGATCCCGACCATGCGGGAGGTCGGCATGGCGGCGGCGCTGTGCCAGAGCCTGGTGACGCTGTTCGAGCAGCAGATCGACCGCGGCTACACGCTGCCGCGGCCGGCGGCCTGGGTGGTGCGCGACAACAAGTGGCGCGCGACCAGGTACGGGCTCGACGCGATCGTCATCACCGACGACACCGGGAACACCGCGCCGCTCCGCGACGACCTGTACGAGCTGATCAGGGAGCTGGAGCCGGTCGCCGACCGGCTCGGGTGCGCCGAGGAGCTGAAGGTCGCCGGCGAGGTCCTCGAACACGGTGCCCCGTACGAGCGCCAGCGTGCGATCCGCGCCGAGGGCGGGACGCTGGAGAACATCGTCGACGCGGCGATCACCGAGCTGGCCGAGGACAGGTTCGTCACACTGGGGGAGGTCGCATATGCCGGAACCTGAGGAACCGGCCGTTCCGGGGAAGCCGCCCGGCGCCCCGGGGCCCGGACGCGCCGTCCCCGAGAACGGCACCCCCGGCCGCCGCCCGGCCGGCCCGTCCGGAGCGGGCCGCGAACGCCGGGACGGCCCCGGGGAACAGGCGAAAACGACCATGGACGAGACCAAAGGGCGGCGACCCTCCGGCTCCGCCGTCGCGCAGGGGGCGCAGATGACCCATCCGGGACCAGGGGTGATGCCCGGCCTTGAAACACCCGCCGCCCCGGGGCCGGTGGGCCCCGAGGGCCGGGACGAACGCCGCGGCGCCGGGGCGCCCCCCGGCCAGGGCGCCGCCTCCAGGATCGTTCCGGCGCGCGAGAACACGCCGGTCACCGACGACCTGGCGGCCGGCGAGGACGCCGCGGCGGGGCCGGAAGGGCCCGTCACCGGCGAGATCGTGCCCGGGGCCCCGGCCGCCGGCGCCGCGTCCGCCGGTTCCGACGTGCTCGGCGGCGCCGTGCTGAAGCCGCAGCTCGACGAGTTCCTGACCGCGCACGAGGACGAGCTGATCGCGTTCCGCCGCGACCTGCACCGGCACCCGGAGCTGGGCTACGCCGAGCACCGCACCACCAAGAAGATCGCCGAGCGGCTCCGCGCGGCGGGCCTGGAGCCGGTGATCCTGCCGCGCGGCACCGGCCTGTTCTGCGACATCGGGCCGGCGGACGGCACCACGGTCGCGCTGCGGGCCGACATCGACGCGCTCCCCCTGGAGGACGAGAAGGAGCACGTCCCCTACCGGTCGACGGTCCCCGGCGTCGCGCACGCGTGCGGCCACGACGTCCACACCGTGATGGTCCTGGGCGCGGGCCTGTTCCTCGCGCAGCAGGCCCAGGCGGGGCTGCTGCCGGGCCGGGTGCGGCTGCTGTTCCAGCCCGCCGAGGAGACCCCGGGCGGGGCCCTGGACGTGATGGCGGCCGGCGGCATCGCCGGCGTCGACCGAGCGTTCGCCCTGCACTGCGACCCGCGCATCGAGGTCGGCCAGCTCGGGCTGCGCACCGGCCCGATCACCGCGGCCTGCGACAAGGTCTACGTGAAGGTCACCGGGCCGGGCGGGCACACCGCCAGGCCGCATCTGACCGCCGACCTCGTGTACGCGCTCGCCAAGATCGTCACCGAGCTGCCGTCGGCGCTGTCGCGGCGCGTCGACCCGCGCTCCAGCCTGTCGCTGGTGTGGGGCCGGGTCTCGGCCGGCTCGGTCGCCAACGCCATCCCCGACGACGGGATCGCCGAGGGCACCGTCCGCTGCCTGGACGACGAGGCGTGGCACCGGGCCCCGGAGATGATGAAGGCGCTGCTGCAGTCGGTCGCCGCCGCCTACGACGTGGAAGCGTCCCTGGAGTACGTCCGGGGCGTCCCGCCGACCGTGAACGAGGCGGCCAGCGTGCAGATGTTCCGCGACGCCGCCGCGCAGGTCATCGACGAGGAGGGCGTGGTCCCCACCCCGCAGAGCCTCGGCGGCGAGGACTTCGGCTGGTACCTGGAGTCGATCCCCGGCGCGCTGGCCCGGCTCGGCGTCCGCACCCCCGGGTCTCCCGGCGAGTACGACCTGCACCGCGGCGACTTCGACGTCGACGAGCGGTGCGTCGCGGTCGGCGTGCGGGTGCTCAGCGCCACGGCGCTGACCGCGCTGTGGGAGGGCGGCCGTCCCGGCGACCCCGAGGCGATCAAGGGCGCCGCGCTGGCCTGACCCGCTCCCTTTGCTCCCCCGCCTCCCGCCGTTTCCCGCGTTCCCCGCCGGTCCCGGGTGTCCCACCGCGTGACCGGTTCCCGTGCTGACCAGCCGCGCTGACCTGTGGCGATATGCGTACGCATTGGTAACGGACCGATTGCGAATCGGTGCAAGCGGGAGGTTTGCCCACATTCGCGGGGTAGCGTCCGATCGATTTCGGTGGCCGGCACGGCCCCGGACCGTGGGTGGGGAACGGAAGGAGCGCAACCTTGCGCCGTGGACTCAGAATGACGCTCGTCACCGTGACGGGTGCGGCGCTCACGCTCGCCGCTTCCGCGTGCGGTGGCCAGGAGGCGGACACCGGCGGTGGCGACAAGGACACCATGAAGGTCGGGCTCGCGTTCGACATCGGCGGCCGCGGTGACCAGTCGTTCAACGACTCGGCCGCCGCCGGGCTCGACCGGGCCAAGAAGGAGCTGGGCGTCGAGACCGAGGAGATCTCGGCCAAGCCCGACGAGTCGGACGCCGACAAGGAGTCGCGGCTCCGGCTGATGGCGAACCAGGGCCACAACCCGATCATCGGGGTCGGCTTCGCCTACACCGCGGCCGTCAACAAGGTCGCCAAGGACTTCCCGGAGACGAAGTTCCTCGTCATCGACGCCGACGGCTGCAAGGTCGAGGGCCCGAACGTCGCCGCGGCCTGCTTCGCCGAGGCGGAGGGCTCCTACCTGGTCGGCGCCGCCGCCGCGCTGAAGTCGAAGAGCGGCAAGATCGGCTTCATCGGCGGCGTGAACGTGCCGCTGATCCAGCGGTTCCAGGCCGGCTACGAGGCGGGCGCGAAGAAGGTCAAGCCGGACATCGAGATCCTCCCGGCGAAGTACCTGACGCAGCCGCCGAACTTCAACGGCTTCCAGGACACCAGCCTCGGCAACGAGGCCGCCAAGGGCCAGCTCGACCAGGGCGCGGACGTCATCTACCACGCCGCCGGCGCGGCCGGCATCGGCGTCATCAAGACCGTCGGCGCCGACAAGAAGTGGGTCATCGGGGTCGACTCCGACCAGTACAACCAGCCCGCCGTGGCCGGCGTGAAGGAGCAGATCCTCACGTCCATGGTGAAGAACGTGGACGTGGCGGTCTTCGACTTCGTGCAGAGCGTCACCGGCGACAAGTTCACGGCCGGCTCGAAGACGTACGACCTGAAGAGCAACGGCGTCGGCTACGCCACCTCCGGAGGGCACGTCGACGACATCAAGCCCAAGCTGGAGGAGCTGAAGGCTCAGATCATCTCGGGCGAGATCAAGGTTCCGGAGAAGCCTTGACGCTGAGCCGGGGGACGCCCGCACGGTGCCGTGACGCCGTTTCGGTCCTGCCGTAACCGCGCACCGGATGTCGCCTGCACGGTGACGTCCGGTGCGCGTGGCACGACCGCGTCCCCTCGGGCTTCGGGAAATTCGTGCAAGTTCGCGGCACCGCCGGAGGCGCGCCGCTTTCCGTGGCGTCCCGGCGGCGCGCCCGCAGGGCGGGGCGCCGGCCGATCAGGAGGAGGGGTCCCGTGCCCGACCAGGTGCCGGCCGTACGGCTGACATCGATCACCAAGCGGTTCCCCGGTGTGGTGGCCAACCGGGACGTCAACCTCACGATCGAGCGCGGCGAGGTGCACGCGCTCTGCGGTGAGAACGGCGCCGGCAAGTCCACGCTGATGAAGATCCTCTACGGGATGCAGCGGCCGGACGAGGGGACCATCGAGGTCGCGGGGGAGCAGGTCTCCTTCCGCACCCCGGCCGACGCGATCGGCCGCGGCATCGGCATGGTCCACCAGCACTTCAAGCTGGCCGACAACCTGACCGTGCTGGAGAACGTCATCCTCGGCGCCGAACCCCGCGCCAAGGGCTGGCGCAAGGGCCGCATCGACTTCGCCGCCGCCCGCGCCAAGATCACCGAGATGTCGCGGGCGTACGGGCTGCGCGTCGATCCCGACGTGCGGGTCGAGAAGCTCGGCGTCGGCGAGCGGCAGCGCGTGGAGATCCTGAAGGTGCTCTACCGGGGCGCCCGCGTGCTGATCCTGGACGAGCCGACGGCGGTGCTCGTCCCGCAGGAGGTCGACGAGCTGTTCGGCAACCTGCGGGAGCTGCGCGCCGAGGGCCTGACCGTGCTGTTCATCTCGCACAAGCTGGACGAGGTGCTGGCCGTCGCCGACACGATCTCGGTGATCCGGCGCGGCACCACGGTCGCGACCCGGCTCGACCCGGCGGAGGTCACCTCCCGGCGGCTCGCCGAGCTGATGGTCGGGTCGGAGCTGCCGACCCCGGAGCTGCGCGAGTCCACCGTCACCGAGGACGTCCAGCTGGAGATCGGCGGGCTGACGGTGCTGACCCCCGAGGGCCGTCCCGTGGTGGACGGCGTCGGGCTGCGCATCCGCCGCGGCGAGATCGTCGGGCTGGCGGGCGTCGAGGGCAACGGGCAGACCGAGCTCATCGAGACGATCATGGGGATCCGGTCCGCGGACGCCGGGTCCATCGAGTTCGGCGGCACGGACATCACCCACTGGAGCACCCGGCGCCGCCGCGAGGCCGGGATCTCCTACATCCCCGAGGACCGGCACCGGCACGGGCTCGTCCTGGAGGGGACGCTCTGGGAGAACCGGATGCTGGGCCACCAGACCCGGCGGCCCAACGTCCGCGGCCCCTGGATCGACCGGCGCGGCGCCCGCCGCGACACCACCCGGATCGTCCGCGAGTACGACGTGCGGACCCCGGGGATCGAGGTGCCCGCCGCCGCGCTGTCGGGCGGCAACCAGCAGAAGCTCATCGTCGGCCGGGAGATGTCCGGCGAGCCGAGCCTGCTGATCGCCGCGCACCCCACCCGCGGCATCGACGTCGGCGCCCAGGCCGCCATCTGGGAGTACCTGCGGCAGGCCCGCGCGAACGGGCTGGCCGTGCTGCTGATCAGCGCAGACCTTGAGGAACTCATCGGTATGTCCGACACCCTGCACGTGATCCTGCGGGGACGGCTGGTCGCGGAGGTCGATCCGCGGACCGTCACCCCGGAGGAGCTCGGCTCCGCGATGACCGGCGCCGGAGCCGGGTCATGAGCGGCCCGAACGACGGCCCGAAGGACGGCGACCCGCAGGACGGCGACCCGCAGGACCCGAAGGGCGCCCGGGAGCCGGACGGCCCGAAGGCCGCCGACGGCGCCGGGCCGGAGCCGGCGAAGACCGCCGCCCCGGGCCCGGAAGTCGTCCCGGCCTGGAAGGCGATCCTGCGGGGCCTCGGCCCGACCGGGCTGGCGCTGAAGATCGGGGCGCCGCTGCTCGCGCTGGTCATCTCGCTGGTCATCACGATGATCCTGTTGCGGATCACCGGCGCCGACCCGTTCAGCTCGATCCAGGCGATGATCGACTACGGCACCACCGAGAACTCGATCGTCGACATCGTCAACCGGGCCACGCGCTACTACCTGTCCGCGGTCGCGGTGGCGATCGGGTTCCGGATGGCGCTGCTGAACATCGGCGTGGACGGCCAGTACCGGCTCGCCGCGTTCATGGCCGCGGTGCTCGGCGGGGCGCTGACGCTGCCCGCGCCGCTGGGGCAGATGCTCGTGATCGTCGCGGCGATGGCGGTCGGCGGGCTGTGGGCCGCGATCGCCGGGGTGCTGAAGGTGACCCGCGGGGTCAGCGAGGTGCTGTCCACGATCATGCTGAACGCGATCGCGACCGGCCTGATCGCCTACCTGCTCAACGACCAGCGGCTCGCCGAGGTCCGGCCGGGCAGCAACAACGTCGCGACCCCCGAGATCCCGGAGGACGGGCGCGTCGGGCCGCTGAACGGCATGCTGTCCGCGATCGGGATCGACCTGCCCGGCCAGGTGTACGGGCTGCTGCCGCTCGCGATCGTCGTCGGCATCGTGTTCTGGGTCGTGATCAACCGCACCAGGTTCGGGTTCGACCTGCGCATCTCGGGGCTGTCCCCGTCGGCGGCGCAGGCCAGCGGGGTCAGCGCCCGCCGGATGATCGTCTACACGATGGTCGCGTCCGGCATGGTGGCCGGGCTGATCGGGATGCCGGAGCTGCTCGGCGCGTCGCACGAGTACTCGCTGAACTTCCCGGCCGGGCTCGGCTTCACCGGCATCACGATCGCGCTGCTGGGCCGCAACCACCCGGTGGGCATCGCGCTCGCCGCGCTGCTGTTCGCGTTCCTCGACCAGACCTCCGACGTCCTCCAGTCGGTCGACGTGCCGAAGGAGATCGTCGGGGTCATGCAGGGCGTGGTCGTGCTGACCGTCGTCATCGTGTACGAGCTCGTCCGCCGCTGGGAGATCCGGTTGCAGCAGCGCGCCGTCGCCACCGAACTGGCCACCGGCCACGACCTGGCCCGCGAGTCCACGGGGAGCAGTTCATGAGCGTCGCGACCGAGACGGCGGCCGTGCGGAAGCCCGCCAACGGCGGGCGCCGGCTGCGCTGGCCGCACTACATGCTGATCGCGTCCGGGCTGCTGGTGCTGCTGTCGCTGGTCCGCGTCATCGACGACGCGGAGCCGGTGACGTCCAGCGGGACGGTCAGCGCCGCGCTGCGCCTCGCCGTGCCGATCTTCCTCGCCGGGCTCGGCGGGCTCTGGTCGGAGCGCTCCGGCGTGATCAACATCGGTCTCGAGGGTATGATGATCCTCGGGACGTGGACGGGCGCCTGGGCCGGCTACCAGTGGGGCCCGTGGATCGGCGTGGCGGTCGGCATCCTCGGCGGCGCCCTCGGCGGGCTGCTGCACGCCATCGCGACCGTGTCATTCGGCGTCGACCACATCGTGTCCGGTGTCGCGATCAACATCCTGGGGCTCGGGCTCACCCAGTTCCTCGCCGGGCTGCTGTTCGACACCGGGGAGGCGAAGGCGCTGGGCGGCGGCCCGCGGCAGTCCCCGCCGGTCGATCCGATCATGACGCTGACGATGCCGGTGCTGTCCGGCGGGAAGATCGGCGGCTGGCAGAGCCCGGACTGGCTGGGGTCGCTGGAGCAGCGGCACTGGTTCGTGCTCTCCGACTTCGCGGGCATCCTGCGCGGGCTGACCAGCGGCGTGTCGCTGCTGACCCTCGTCGCGCTGCTGCTGGTCCCGGCCACCTTCCTGGTGCTGTGGCGGACGCCGTTCGGGCTGCGGATCCGCTCCTGCGGCGAGGACCCGTACGCCGCCGAGTCGCTCGGCGTGAAGGTGTACCGGATGAAGTACGCCGCCGTCACGATCTCCGGCGCGTTCTCCGGGCTCGCGGGCGCGTTCCTCGTCACCGTCGCCGCGCCCCTCTACCAGGACGGCCAGACCAACGGCCGCGGCTTCATCGGCCTCGCCGCCATGATCTTCGGCAACTGGCGGCCCGGCGGCCTCGCCGCGGGGTCGCTGCTGTTCGGCTACACCGACGCGATGAACGTGCGCGGCGGCGGGCAGGCCGTCCACGCGCTGCTGCTGTTCGTCGCGATCCTGCTGGTCGGCGTCGCGATCTGGCAGGCGCTGCGGGCGGGCCGGCTGCGGCCGCAGATCGTCACCGACGCCGGGCGCCGCGAGGTCCGCAACGCCTACCTCGGCAGCGTCCTGTCGCTGGTGGCGGCGCTCGGCCTGCTCACCTGGTTCCTGCTGAGCGAGGCGGTGCCCGGCGAGCTGGTCTCGTTCACGCCGCACCTCACGACCCTGCTCGTGCTGGCCCTGGCCAGCCAGCGGCTCCGCATGCCGGCCGCCAACGGGCTGCGCTACCGGCGCGGTGAGGCACGCTAAGGCCTGTGTCGGGGGGTTTGGGGGGTCGACCCCCCAGAAAGGTACGGCTTATGGAGATCGACTGGCCCGCCCTGCGCGACGCCGCGCGGGAGGCGATGACGCGTGCGTACTGCCCGTACTCGGGGTTCCCGGTCGGTGCCGCGGCCCTGGTGGACGACGGCCGCGTCATCACCGGATGCAACGTCGAGAACGCCTCGTACGGTGTCGGGCTCTGCGCCGAGTGCGCCGTCGTGTCGGCGCTGCACGGGCCGGGCAAGTCGGAACGTCCCCGGCTGGTCGCGCTCGCCGTCGTCGACCGGCACGGGGACCCGCTGATGCCGTGCGGACGCTGCCGCCAGCTCCTCTGGGAGCACGGCGGCGCCCCGATGCTGCTGGAGACGCCCCGCGGCATCCTGCCCATGTCGGACGTCCTGCCGGACGCCTTCGGACCCGACGACCTGATCGAGAGAGCCTGATCACGTGGACGCCATCGATGTCATCCGCGCCAAACGCGACGGCGGGGCGCTGACCCCCGAGCAGATCGACTGGGCGGTGGACGCCTACACCCGCGGCACGATCGCCGACGAGCAGATGGCCGCGCTGGCCATGGCGATCCTGCTGCAGGGGATGACCCGTCCCGAGGTGGCCCGCTGGACCGAGGCGATGATCCGCTCCGGGGAGCGGATGGACTGGTCCGCCCTCGACCGCCCGACCACCGACAAGCACTCCACCGGCGGCGTCGGCGACAAGATCACCCTCCCGCTGGCGCCGCTGGTCGCCGCGTGCGGCGCGGCCGTCCCGCAGCTGTCGGGCCGCGGCCTCGGCCACACCGGCGGCACGCTCGACAAGCTGGAGTCGATCCCGGGCTGGCGGGCGTCCCTGTCGAACGCGGAGATGCTGGACGTGCTGCGCTCCGCCGGCGCGGTGATCTGCGCGGCGGGCAGCGGCCTGGCCCCCGCCGACCGCAAGCTCTACGCCCTCCGCGACGTGACGGGCACGGTGGAGTCGATCCCGCTGATCGCGTCCTCGATCATGTCGAAGAAGATCGCGGAGGGGACGGGCGCGCTCGTCCTGGACGTGAAGGTCGGCTCGGGCGCGTTCATGAAGACGGCGGACGACGCCCGCGAACTGGCCGAGACGATGGTCGCGATCGGCAAGGACCACGGCCTGCGCACCGTCGCGCTCCTCACCGCCATGGACCGCCCCCTGGGCAACGCGGTCGGCAACGCCGTCGAGGTGGCCGAATCGGTCGAGGTCCTGGCCGGCGGCGGCCCGTCCGACGTCGTCGAGCTGACCTTGGCCCTGGCCCGCGAGATGCTCGCCGCCGCGGGCCTGTCGAAGGACCCGGCCGACGCCCTGAAGGACGGCTCCGCCATGGACGTCTGGCGCCGCATGATCACCGCCCAGGGCGGCGACCCCGACGCGCCGCTCCCCACCGCCCGCGAGACCCACACGGTCACGGCCTCGTCCACCGGCGTCCTGACCCGCCTGGACGCCTACGGAGTGGGCGTGGCCGCCTGGCGCCTCGGCGCGGGCCGTGCTCGCAAGGAGGACCCGGTCTCGTTCGGCGCGGGCATCATCTGCCACGCCAAGCCCGGCGAGACGGTCACCGAAGGCCAGCCCCTCCTGACCCTCCACACCGACGACGAGACCCGCCTCCCGAGAGCCCTGGAGTCCCTGGAAGGCGCGTACGAGATCGGCGGCCCCCCGTCCCTGCACCCTCTACTGATCGACCGCATCTCCTGATCGCCGGGCCCGTACCACCGGTACAGCGCGAGTCCGCCCGCAAGCGTCTCGGTGACGTGTACGCCGCTTTGGTCCACGGTGTGGCACATCCCCGCCGATGCGATGAGCACCGAGCAGGAAGGGCTGGAGACCCAGCAGTTGCGCTGGGAGCGTGCGCCCGGCTCGCCGACCAGGAGGCAGACCGCGTCAAGCCGTATCTGGAGGCCGGCCGGACCCCGCCCGGTTACGAGGTGTACACCCGCGAACAGGTCGCATCAGGGGGCTGGCTTGCCTGATCACCTGGTCGTCGCCCGGAGTCTCCGGCTCCAGAGCACGGGCGATGGCGCCCCCTCCCGAACGCGAGCCGGTTGGTGACCATGTCGTTGATGAGCGACCCGATCCCGCGATGACGTTGTCGACCCCGTACCGGCGACGCTGACGGCCGTATGGGGGTTCCTCCCGGCGGGGGAGCGGGACGGCCCGTTTGGGGG
>NZ_SMKB01000085.1:0-27761 GCF_004348575.1 Actinomadura sp. 7K534 | reverse complement strand
GGGCGGGACGGGCGATGGCCGGCGTCCGCGACGGCGAGACCGCCGCCGCGTCCGTCGGCATCCGGGTCGCCCGGGTCAAGGCCACCGCGTTCACCGTCTCCTCCGTCTACGCCGGGGTCGCGGGCGCGCTGACGGCGCTGGCGTTCGGGCGGGTCGCGCCGGACTCGTTCGCGCTGACGGTGTCCATCGACTACCTGGTGATGATCGTGCTGGGCGGGGCCGGCTCGATCGCGGGCGCGTCCGCCGGGGCGGTGTTCGTCTCGGTCCTGCCGCTGATGCTCGTGCAGTACAGCGCGCACCTGCCGTTCCTGTCCGCCCCCGGCTCCGGCGGCGTCGACGCCGCCACGCTGAGCCGGTTCGTCTACGGCGTCGCCATCGTCGCCGTCCTGATCTTCCTGCGCGGGGGCCTCGCCGGGGCCCTGCGCCGCCTGGGGATCCGCACCGCGCGGGCCGGGCGGCCGTCCCGGCCCGCGCGCCCGGCCGAACGTTCCACCCTGAAGGAGTCCGCCCCATGACGATCCGACCCCTCGCCGCGGCGGCGCTGTGCCTGGCCGCGCTCACGGCGTGCAGCACGACCGACCCCAACGCCGGATCCGGAGACGGCGACGGCTCGGGGGTCCGCACCGGCAACGGCGTCACCGATTCGGAGATCAGGATCGGGGTGCTCACCGACCTGTCCGGGCCGTTCAAGGCGGGCGCCGCCGTGCAGGTGCAGGAGAAGAAGGCGTACTGGGCGGCCAGGACCGCCCAGGGCGGCATCTGCGGCCGCAAGATCACGATGGACGTCCGGGACCACGGCTACAACCCGCAGCGCGCTGTGTCGCTGTACCGCAGCATGGCGCCGGACGTCGTGGCGCTCCAGCAGGTGCTCGGCTCGCCCGCGGTCGCGGCCGTCCTCCCGCTCGCGGAGAAGGACGACCTCTACGTCGGCGGCATGGGCTGGGCGAGCGTCGCGCTGGAGTACAAGGTGGCGCAGATCCCGGGCACCACCTACAGCATCGAGTCCGCCAACGCCGTCGACTACCTCGTCGACACGCTCAAGGTCCCGGCGGGCAGCACGATCGGGCTCGTCTACTTCGAGGGCGACTTCGGCGGCGACTCGCTCGCCGGCGCCGAGCACGCGGCCGCGGCGCGCGGGCTGAAGATCCACCCGATCAAGATCACCCCGCAGGACTCGGACATGTCCGCCCAGGCGGCGGCGCTGGAGCGGGCGGGCGTCAAGGGCGTCATCCTCGGCGCCTCCCCGTCGCAGCTGTCCTCGCTCGCCAGCGTGCTCGCCTCGAACGGGGTCAACGTCCCCCTGATCGGCAACACGCCCACGTTCAGCCCGGCCCTGCTGAACACCCCCGCGAGGGAGGGGCTGCTCAAGAACTTCTACACGGTGACGAGCGTGGCGCCCTACAACGGGGAGGGCGCCGCGGTGAAGACGGCCGCCGAGATGTTCGAGAAGAACGCGCCGGACGGCACCAAGGGCTGGGAGGTCCCGCTCGCCTACGGCCAGTCCGAGCTGCTCGCCGAGGCACTGGAGAAGGCGTGCGAGAACGATGACCTGACGCCGAAGGGCGTGGTCGCCGCGATGCACGAGACGTCCGGGCTGGACACCCGGGGCCTGTTCTCCGGGACGCTGGACTACACCAAGCCCGGTGAGCCCCCGACGCGCAAGGTGTTCGTCTCCAGGGCGGACCCGGAGGCGCCGGGAGGGCTCAAGGTCCTCGACACCGTCGAAGGCCCGAGCGCCCTCAGCTACAAGTTCGAGTGACTCGAGTCATCGGACGGGCCCGCGCCCGTCCGATGATCCGGCCGATAAAGCGTCTGGCACGCTCCATCCCCGGCGGGCGCGCCGATCCCGCCGTCCGGGGACCTCCGGCCTCTTCTGCGCGGCCCGGTTAGCGCGCAGACTGGGCATTGGGCACTTTCTTCCGGCGCCGCTCCCGTTACACGGGGCAGCCGCCGGATATGAAAAGTGTTCACCAAGGAGGCGGGCACATGAACGGCGTGGATGGGAACCAGCGGCCGCACGTCCTGTTCGGCTACGACGGGACGCAGGAGAACGAGGGCGCCCTGCGCTGGGCCGTCGAGGAGGCCCGGCAGCGCGACCTCGACCTGATGATCTGCCACTGCTGGCACTGGCCCTACGCCAGCGGCCACGAGGACCCGGACGCCGAGGCGATCAGGAGGCGCGCGGGGGAGAACCTCCTCGCGCAGGGCGTCCGCCGGGCGCGGGAGCTGGGCGCGCCCGGGACGGTGCGCCGGCACCTCCTGCGGGGACCGGTGGAGGAGGCGCTGCTGGAGGCGTCCCGCACGGCCGAGCTGACCGTGATCGGCTCGGGCGAGCGCCCGGGCATCGGCGCCACCGCGCTGGAGGTGCCCGCCCGGGCGGGACGGCCGGTGATCGTCGTCCCGGACACGGCGCCGTGGCCCCGACGGGTCGTCGCGGGGACCGACGCGGGGGAGGGCTGCCCCGCGGTGCTCGGCTTCGCGTTCGGCGAGGCGGCGCTGCGCGGCTGGGACCTGCACGTCGTCTACGGGTGCTGGGAGCCCGCGGTGGTGAGCGAAGAGGACCTGGCGCTGTTCAACGACCCGGAACTGCTGGAGAAGCGCCGCACCGCCGAGCTGGACGAGGTCGTCGCGCCGTGGCGGAAGCGCCACCCGGAGGTCGACGTCACGGTCTCGCTGACGCTGGAGCGCCCGTGCGAGGCGCTGGGCCGGGCGGCGGACGGCGCCGGGCTCCTCGTCATGGGCGACCGCGGAACCGGTTTCGACCCGCTGGGGGCGACCAGCTCCGCGATGCTCCGCCGGGCCTCACTGCCCGTGGCGATCGTCCCGGGCCGAAGGTCCCGAACCTGACGGACCAGCGCCCCTGACCGGCGTCCCCCCGCCTCGCGAAGCTGGGAAGCGAGACGACGAGGGAGGCATCATGAGCGGCGACCGCGGTGTCGTGGTGGGATACGACGGTTCTCCGGCGAGCGAGGCGGCGGTGCGGTGGGCGGCCGCGGAGGCGCGGCTGCGGGGCGTCCCGCTGACGGTGGCGCACGCCTGGGACCTGTACGGGGCGGCCAGCCCGATGGCCGTCCCGATCGGCGACCTGGTGGCGGCGGCCGAGAAGGTCGTCGCCGAGGGGGCGGACCACGCCCGCGAGGAGACCGGCGAGGTGCGCGCGGTGATCGGGCGTGGCGGTGCGACGTCCGTGCTGATGGAGGCCGCCGGCGGCGCGGAGCTGATCGTCGTCGGCACGCGCGGCCGCGGCGGGTTCGCGGGCCTGGTGCTCGGATCGACGGCCGTGGAGCTGGCGTCGCACGCCTCGGTCCCCGTCGTGGTCGTGCGGGAGCGGCACGCGGAAGGGCGGCCGGACGGCCCCGTCGTGGTCGGGGTGGACGGGTCCGCGGCGTCGCTGGAGGCGATCGCCCTGGCGTTCACCGAGGCGGACCTGCGCGGGGCCGAGCTGGTCGCGGTGGCGGCCTGGCCCGCCGAGGTCGAGATCGGGCCCGCGCCGCTGCTCGACACCGGATCGCTGCGCGAGTTCGCCGCGGAGCGGCTCGACCGGCTCGTCGCGCCGCTGCGCGACAAGTACCCCGGCGTGCGCGTCCGGACCGAGGTCGTGACGGGGCGCCCCCGCGAGGTGCTGCTCGACGCTGCCGCGGACGCCCGGCTCGTCGTCGTCGGCTCCCGGGGGCGCGGCGGCTTCCGCGGCCTGCTGCTCGGCTCGGTCAGCCACGCCCTGCTGCACCACGCGGACGCACCGGTCGCCGTGGCGCACGCCCCCCGCGACGCCGAGTGAGCGTGGCGCCGGCCGAGCGTGGCGCCGGATGACCGAAGGCGGGACGGCCGCCCGGGACGGCCCCGGCGCGCCGTCCCGCATTCGTTGCAGGCGGGTCAGGGCTTCGCGACCAGTGCGGCGGCCGCGTCGAGGGCCGGGCCGGTCGGCAGCCCGGGGTCGAGGACGAGCTGGAGGAGCAGCCCGTCCAGCAGGGCGGTGCACAGCGTCGCGGTGCCGGTGCGCCGCTCCGCGGGCCAGTCCGGGCGCAGCTGCGCCAGCCGCTCGGTGATCCGGTCGCGCAGGGCCCGCGACCAGTCCCGCCGCTCGGCGGCCATCCGCGGGTCGCGCAGCGCTCTGACCAGCAGCTCCGCGGCCAGCCTGAGGTTGCGCTCACCGGCGGCCATGTGCGGGACGAGATCGTGCAGCGCCGCCACCGCCGCCGGGGGGTCGGGGGCCGCGAGCAGCGCGTCCACCACCGGGTCGACGATCATCTCGGTGGCCCGCTGCGCGACGGCGACGTGCAGCCCCG
The DNA here is from genome assembly GCF_004348575.1 of Actinomadura sp. 7K534. NCBI lineage: Bacteria > Bacillati > Actinomycetota > Actinomycetes > Streptosporangiales > Thermomonosporaceae > Actinomadura > Actinomadura sp. 7K534. The sequence continues at coordinate 23,475 of NZ_SMKB01000085.1, read as the reverse complement.
GCAGCCCGTTGAAGTAGTGGTGGAGGAGCCCCGGACGGGTACCGGCGCGGTCCGCCACGGCCCGCGCCGTGATCGCCGCCCAGCCGCCCTCGGCGAGCAGATCGAGCCCGATCCGCACGAGCTGCTCCCGGCGCGCCCGCCCGCGAGGAGTCGACGCGCGATGGTCCTCGTGGGTCATGCCGCCAAGCTATCCCAGCGTTTGCATCATGCAAAGATCACCGGCCCCGGGCGCGCGGTGGACGGGAGCCCCTCGCCGGAGCGGGCTCCCGTCCCGCGGCCTACTCGGCGCGCTCGCGCTCCGCGCGGAGCTGGAGCGCAACGTCGATGATCATGTCCTCCTGGCCGCCGACGTAGCCGGCCTCGCCGACCTTCTGCAGGATCTCGTGCGCCGGGACCTCGTAGCGCTCGGCGGCCCGTTCGGCGTGCAGCAGGAAGCTGGAGTACACGCCCGCGTACCCCTGCGTGATCGCGCCGCGGTCCGCGAACGGGAGCCGGTGCAGGAACGGCTTCACCACGTCGTCGGCGGCGGCCATGACGCCCTGCACGTCCACCCCGGTCGGCACGCCGAGCCGCTCGAACGTCGGGACGAGCACCTCGGTGGGGGAGTTGCCCGCCCCCGCGCCCAGTGCGCACAGCGCGCCGTCGATCTGCAGCGCGCCGTTCTGCTGCGCCAGGACCGAGTTCGCGACGCCCAGCGACAGGTTCTGGTGGCCGTGGAAGCCGACCTGCGCGTCCCGCCCGATCTCCTTGACCAGCGCGCTGATCCGCTCCTGCGCCTCCCCGAGGACGAGGGCGCCGGCGGAGTCGACGACGTAGACGCACTGCGCGCCGCCGTCCACCATGATCCGGGCCTGCTTCGCCAGCTCCTCCGGCCCGACCCGGTGCGCCATCATCAGGAACCCGACGGTCTCCATGCCGAGGTCGCGGGCGGCGGCGAAGTGCTGCAGCGACACGTCGGCCTCGGTGCAGTGCGTCGCGATCCGCGCCACGGCCGCGCCCGCGTCGTGCGCGAGCCCGAGGTCCTCGACCGTGCCGACCCCGGGCAGCATCAGCACGGCGATCCTGGCCCGGGTCGCCTCGTCCACGGCGGCGGCGACGAGCTTGACGTCGTCCTCCAGCGAGAAGCCGTAGTTGAACGACGAGCCGCCGAGGCCGTCGCCGTGCGTGACCTCGATGACCTCCACGCCTGCGCCGTCGAGCGCGTGCACGACCCCGCGGACCTGCTCCTCGGTGAAGCGGTGCGCCATCGCGTGGCTGCCGTCCCGCAGCGTCGAGTCGGTGATCCTGATCTTCTCTGCGGTGCGCTGCTCCGCGGTGTCCGGCTCAGTCATCGGTCGCCTTCCTGCGCGCGAGCTGCTCGCCGACACGGGCGGCCGCCGCGGTCATGATGTCGAGGTTGCCTGCCCACGGCGGCAGGTAGTCGCCGTTGCCCCTGACCTCCAGGAACACCGCGACGCGGGCCATGCCGTTCCAGATGTCGCGCGGCTCGTCGAACTGCGGCTCGGCCCGCAGCGTGTACCCGGGCACGTACGCGGCGACCTCGGCGACCATCTTCTCGACCGACTCGGCGATCGCCGCGGTGTCGGCGTCCGACGGGATCGCGCAGAACACCGTGTCCCGCATGATCATCGGCGGGTCGACCGGGTTCAGGATGATGATGGCCTTGCCCCGTCCGGCGCCGCCGACCTTCTCGATGGCGCGGGCGGTGGTCCGGGTGAACTCGTCGATGTTGGCGCGGGTGCCGGGACCGGCCGAGCGGGAAGCGATCGACGCGACGATCTCCGCGTACGGCACCGGGACCACCGACGACACCGCGTGCACGATCGGGATCGTCGCCTGCCCCCCGCACGTGATCATGTTGAGGTTGGGCGCGTCCGACAGCGTGTCCAGGTTCACCGGCGGGCACACGAGCGGCCCCGCCGCGGCGGGCGTGAGGTCGACCGCGGTGATCCCGGCCTCCTCGTAGCGCGGGGCGTTGGCCAGGTGCGCCTTCGCCGACGTGGCCTCGAACACGATGTCGGGCAGCGTGGGCTGCGACAGCAGCCAGTCCACGCCCTCCGCCGACGCCGGGACGCCCAGCTCGCGGGCGCGCTCCAGGCCGTCCGACTCCGGCACGACGCCCACCATCGAGTGGACGTCGACCAGCTCGCTGCGCATCAGCTTGACCAGCAGGTCCGTGCCGATGTTGCCGGGACCGACGATCGCGGCGCTCAACTTGCGCCCTACATCCTGCGGGGGGACGACCCCCCGCACCCCCCCGGTCGCCTCGCTCACGAGCGTGCCTCCTTTCCGAACCGTGCGGTCACCGAGCCGATCCCGGCGAACGTTGCGGTGAGGGTCTCACCGGCGGCGACCGGAACGGCCGCGGTAATGGAGCCGGGCAGCACGACGTGCCCCGCCTCCAGCGTCACTCCGCGCTCCCCGAGGACGTTCGCCAGCCAGACCAGCGCGTTGATCGGCGAGCCCAGCACCGCCCCGCCCGCGCCGGTGTCGATCAGGTCGCCGTCGCGGTGGAGCAGGCAGCCCATCAGCGACAGGTCCAGGCCGTCCAGCCGGACCGGCCGGGTGCCGAGCACGACGCCGCCGCTGGAGGCGTTGTCGGCGATCGTGTCCGGCAGGGTGATCTTCCAGTCCGCGATCCGGGAGTCGATCACCTCCAGCGCCGGGAGCACGTACTCGACGGCCGCGACCGCGTCGGCGGCGGTCGCGCCGGGACCGGCCAGCGGGCGGCCCAGCACGAACGCGATCTCCGGCTCGATCCGGGGCTGCAGGAACCGGCCGGTGTCGACGGGGGCGCTGTCCTGGAAGAACATCGAGTCCAGCAGGACGCCGAAGTCCGGCTGGTCCACGCCCATCTGCCGCTGCATCGCCGCCGAGGTCAGCCCGACCTTGTGGCCCTTGATCCGCGCGCCCGCGCCCGTCCACGCCGTCACCTGCGCGAGCTGGACCGCGTAGGCGTCGGCCACCGTCATGTCCGGATGGTCCGCCGTCAGCGGCGGGACCGGGGTGCCGGTCGCGTACGCGTCGAGCAGCGCGGCGGCGGCCTTCTCCACCGAACCGGGGTCCATGGGATGTCCTCTCTCGTCTGCGCATGTCGTCCGCGCGGTCCGAGCCTGCCCCGCCCGGGACACCGCGGGCAATGCGGCCGTCCCGCGTGGTGGGACACAGGTCCTACATTGGGGCTCCTACATTGGGGGCATGGCGTCCGACGACACGTTCCTGCGCCGCGCCGTCGCGGTGCTGACCGCGTTCCGCGCGGACGACGACGCCCTCGGCGCCGCCGAACTCGCCCGGCGCAGCGGCCTGCCGAGGTCGACGGCGCACCGGATCGCGCTCGACCTCGTGGAGGCCGGGCTGCTCGAACGGCAGGGCACGCGCGTCCGGCTCGGCCTGAAGCTGTTCGAGATCGGGCAGCGGGTGCCGCGCCAGCGGGTGCTGCGGGACGCGGCCGTCCCGTACATGTCGGACCTGCGGGAGGCGACGCGGCAGACCGTGCACCTCGCCGTGCTGGAGGGCACCGAGGTCGTCTACGTGGAGATCCTCGGCTCGCCCGGCGGGCCGAAGCTGCCCTCGAAGGTCGGCGGGCGGCTGCCCGCCCACGTCACCGGCGTCGGCAAGGCGATCCTGGCGTTCTCCCCGCCGGACGCGGTGCAGGCCGTCCTGGACGCCGGGCTCGTCAAGGCGAGCGAGCGCAGCGTCACCGCGCCGGGCCTCCTCGCGCGGGAGCTGGCGACGATCGGCCGCGAGGGCGTCGCCTACGACCGCGAGGAGTCCGGCCGCGGCATCGTCTGCGCCGCCAGCCCCGTCCTCGGCCCGGACGGGCTGGCCGTCGGCGCCCTGTCGGTGTCGGGGTGGTCGAACCGGCTGCGGCTGGCCGCCGTCGCCCCCGCGGTCCACACCGCGGCGCTCACCCTGTCGCGCACCCTCGGGCAGCGGCAGGGGGCCGGCGCGCCGTGACCCGGGATCAGGTCAGCGGGGGCCGGCGTCCGGCAGGTGCCGCGCGAGGAGCTGCGCGAGGTGCTCGCCGTCGCGGTCCGCGAGCTCGCGGAGCTGGGTGCGGCAGCTGAACCCGTCGGCCAGGACGACCTCGCCGTCCCCGGTCCTCCGGACCGCCGGGAGCAGCCGGTGCTCGGCGACGGCGACCGACACGTCGTGGTGCCCCTTCTCCACGCCGAAGTTGCCCGCGAGGCCGCAGCAGCCCCCGAGCCCGCCGACCTCGGCACCCGCGTCGCGCAGCAGTGCCGCGTCCTTCGTCCAGCCCATGACCGCGTGGTGGTGGCAGTGCGGCTGCGCGATCCCGGTGACCCCGGAGAGGTCGGGCGGTGTCCAGCCGGGGGTCTCGGCGAGCAGCTCCGCGAGGGTGCGGGTCGCGGCGGCGACCTCGCGCGCGGCGGCGGCGTCCGCCCCGCTCAGCAGCTCCTCCGCGTCGGACCGCAGCACGCCCGTGCAGGACGGCTCCAGCCCGACGACCTTCGCGCCGCGCCGGACGTGCGGCAGCAGCGCGCGGACGGTGCGCCGCGCCTGCGCGCGGGCCCCGGCCAGCTGCCCGGTGGAGATCCACGTGATCCCGCAGCACACGGGGCGTTCGGTGACGCCGACCCGGTACCCGGCGTGCTCCAGTACCCGCACGGCCGCCTTGCCGACGTCGGGGGAGAAGGCGTCTGTGAAGGTGTCCACGAACAGGACGACCTCGCCGTTGCGCCCCTCGCCGCCGCCCTCACCCCGGCGGGACGCGAACCAGCGCCGGAACGTCACCGGGGCGAAGGCGGGCAGCGTGCGCCGCCGGTCGATCCCCGCGCTCCAGGCGACGGCGGGCCGCAGCGGCGCCGCGCGCATCCCGGCGTTCGCGAGCCTGATCAGCGCGGGCACGCGGGCGAGCAGCCGCGTCCAGCGGGGGAGCCACCCCAGCGCGTAGTGGGCGCGCGGCCTGATCCTGCGCCGGTACCGCCGGTGCAGCGCCTCCGCCTTGTAGGACGCCATGTCGATGCCGGTCGGGCAGTCCGACGCGCAGCCCTTGCACGACAGGCACAGGTCGAGCACGTCGTGCAGCGCGGCGGACTTCCAGCCGTCCGGGCCGAGCTTCCCGCTGACGACCTCCTGCAGCACCCGGGCCCGTCCGCGCGTGGAGTCCTTCTCCTCCCGCGTCGCCAGATAGGACGGGCACATGACGCCGCCCGCCGCGGTGTTGTCGGCGCGGCACTTGCCGACCCCCGTGCAGCGGTGCACGGCCCGCGACAGGTCCCCGCGGTCGTCGCGGTAGGCGAGGGCCAGGCCGCGTTTGAGCGGGACGGCCTGCTCCGCGCGCAGCCCGCCGTCCACGGGCGCCGGGCGGACGATGATCCCCGGGTTGAGCACGTCGCCGGGGTCGAAGACGTCCTTGACCTCCGCGCACAGCGCCAGCGCCTCGGCCGAGTACATGTGCGGCAGCAGTTCGCTGCGCGCCCTGCCGTCCCCGTGCTCGCCGGACATGGTGCCGCCGTGCCGGGCGGCCAGCGCGGCCGCCTCGCCCAGGAAGTCGCGGAACACGCGGCGGCCGCCCTCCCGCCCGAGCGGGAAGTCGATGCGGACGTGGATGCAGCCGTCCCCGAAGTGCCCGTACGGGACGCCGAACAGCCGGTACTCCGCCAGCAGCGCCTCGAACTCCCGCAGGTACACGCCGAGGCGCTCGGGCGGCACCGCTGCGTCCTCCCAGCCCGCGTGGGCCTGCTCTCCCTCGGGGGTGCGCGCGACCAGCCCCGACCCGTCCTCCCTGATCCGCCACAGGGCGTCGGCTAGCGTCACGTCCTCGACGAGCATCGAGTCGGTGCAGCCGGAGTCGGCGGCGACCTTGCGGGCGGCGTCGCGCAGCGGCCCGGCCTCGGGACCGGCGAGCTCCACGAGCAGCCATCCCGACCCGCGCGGCAGCGGCGGCACCGCGTCGGCGCCCCGCCGCTCCCGCACGACGCCGGTGATGCGCGAGTCGAGCCCCTCGCAGGCCACCGGCCCGTGCGGCAGGATCGCGGGGACGGCGTCGGCCGCCTCCGCCATCGACCCGAACCCGAGGACGGCCAGCAGCCGGCGGCCCGGCTCCCGGACCATCCGCAGCCGCGCCGCCAGGGTCAGCGCGAGCGTCCCCTCGCTGCCCACCAGCGCCCGCGCGACGTCGAAGCCCTTCTCCGGAAGCAGGTGCTCCAGCGAGTAGCCGGAGACCTGCCGCCCGAACCGCCCGAACTCGGTCCGGATCAGGGCGAGGTTCGCGTCCACCAGCCCCCGCAGGCGCTCCAGGACCGCGGACTCCGGGCCGCCGCCCCCGGGGACGTCGCCGAGCCCCAGCCGCTCCCCGGATCCGGTGACGACGTCCAGCCCGAGCACGTTGTCGCTCGTCCGCCCGTACCCGAGCGCCCGCGACCCGCACGCGTTGTTGCCGATCATCCCGCCGAGCGTCGCCCGCGTCCGGGTGGACGGATCGGGCCCGAACCGCAGCCCGTGCGCCGCCGCCGCCTCGTGCAGTCGCGCCTGCACGATCCCCGGCTCGACCAGCGCCGTCCCCGCCTCGGGGTCGATCTCCAGCACCCGGTTCAGGTGCCGGCTGACGTCCACGACGACACCGGGCCCGACCGCGTTGCCCGCGATGGACGTGCCGCCGCCCCGCATCGTCAGCGGGACCCCGGCCTCGCGGCACACCCCGAGCACCGCCGGCAGCTCGCCCGCCTCCCTGGGCGTCACCACGACCCGGGGCGGCACCCGGTACAGCGAGGCGTCCGACGAGTACATCGCCCGCGCCAGCGCGGAGTCGTCGACCCCGCTCGCCCCGGCCCGCCGCAGGGCCTCCACGAGCTCGCGGTGATCGGTCACTGAGCCGCCTCGACCCGGCGGTGAACTGCCTGCATACCGACAACGTTAGGTCATCCCGCCCACCCGCCGGCGCGTGTCCGGGCACGGAGCGCGGGGCCGGTTTCCACGCCGGGGACCAAGGTCCCTTCACGGGGGCCGGGGCGGTCGGAGAGGGTGAGACCACGGAAGCCGATCATGGTTACCCGGTTTGGGGCCGGGAAGGTCCACCGGCGATCGAATCGCGATGGCGGAAGTGGTGCGGACGTGGCGGAGACACGACGGGACACCGGTGCCGGATCGCCGCCACCGGGGCGCGCGGAGGGCGCGGGACGGCCGATCGTCATGCTGGCGATGGCCACCCTCGGGTTCGCGCTGAACTTCTGGGCCTGGGCCCTGCTCAGCCCCCTCGCCCCCCGGTTCCAGGAGTCCCTGGGGCTGACGTCCTTCGAGCAGTCGCTGCTGGTCGCGGTGCCGGTGATCGTCGGGTCGGTGGGGCGGATCCCGGTTGGCGCGCTGACCGACAGGTTCGGCGGGCGGGTGATGTTCCCGGCGCTGTCGGTCATCACGATCGCGCCCGTGCTCTACCTCGGGCTCTGGGGGAACTCGTCGCTGGCGTCGCTGCTGGCCGGCGGTTTCTTCCTCGGTGTCGGCGGCACCGTCTTCGCGGTGGGCGTGCCGTTCGTGAACGCGTGGTTCCCGCCGGAGCGGCGGGGGCTGGCGATCGGGATCTTCGGCGCGGGGATGGGCGGCACGGCGATCACCGCGCTGACGACGGTCCCGCTGGTCGACCGGCACGGGATGGAGTTCCCGTTCCAGTTGATGGCCGTGGTCCTCGCCGCCTACGCGGTCGCCGCGTGGCTCATCGTGCGGGACGCCCCCGGGCGCACGATGCCCGACGCGTCGCTCGCCAAGCGGCTGGCGGCGACGGCGAGGCTGCCGGTGACCTGGCAGATGTCGGCGCTGTACGCGGTCGCCTTCGGCGGCTACGTCGCGTTCTCGGTGTACCTCCCGACCTACCTGAAGGAGGAGTACCACCTGACGCAGGCGGACGCGTCGAACCGGATGGCCGGCTTCGTCCTGCTGGCGGTCCTGATGCGGCCCGTCGGCGGGTGGCTGTCCGACCGGATCGGCGCGGTCCGGGTCATGGTCGCCGCGCTGCTGGTAACGACGGCGGGCGCGGCGGTGCAGGCGTTCTCGCCGCCGCTGATGCCGCTCGGGACGATCGCGTTCCTGGCGATGGCGGCGGCGCTCGGCGCCGGCAGCGGCGCGACGTTCGCGCTGGTGGCGAGGCTCGCCCCGGCGAACAAGGTCGGCGCGGTCACCGGCGTGGTCGGCGCGGCCGGTGGCCTGGGCGGGTTCGTCCCGCCCCTGATTATGGGCTCCATTTATGGCAGTTTCGGGTCGTATGCAGTGGGGCTCCTGCTCCTCGCCCTCGTGGCGGCGGCGGCCGCGGTGTTCACCGCGACCGTCGTCCGGGGGCCGTGGTGAGCGGGCGGAGCGGCTGATGGGCTCGGATACGGCGATGCGGGAAGAGGCGATTCGAGGGTGAGTTCGACCAAGGGCCGGCCGGGCATGGACGGGCCGCTGGAAGACGCGCTGGTGGGGACCCGCAGGTTCTTCACCCGCGCCCGGGTGTCGCCGGACCTCCGGACGATGACGAAGGCGGGCGGCCGCGAGGCCGACGCGTTCTACCGGGACCGCTGGTCGCACGACAAGGTGGTGCGCTCCACCCACGGGGTGAACTGCACCGGCTCGTGCTCGTGGAAGGTGTACGTCAAGGACGGCATCATCACCTGGGAGGCGCAGCAGACCGACTACCCCTCGGTCGGCCCCGACCGGCCGGAGTACGAGCCGCGCGGCTGCCCCCGCGGCGCGTCGTTCTCCTGGTACACCTACTCGCCCACGCGGGTGCGGTACCCCTACGTGCGCGGCGTCCTGCTGGAGATGTACCGGGAGGCCAGGGCCCGGACGGGCGACCCCGTGGAGGCGTGGCGGGAGATCGTCTCCGACCCGGACAAGGCCCGCGCGTACAAGGCGGCGCGCGGCCGCGGCGGCCTGGTGCGGGCCACGTGGGACGAGGCGACCGAGCTGATCGCCGCCGCGCACGTGCACACGATCGCCGAGTACGGGCCCGACCGCGTCGCGGGCTTCTCCCCGATCCCGGCGATGTCGATGGTGTCGCACGCGTCGGGCTCGCGGTTCATCTCGCTGATCGGCGGGACGATGCTGTCGTTCTACGACTGGTACGCCGACCTCCCCGTCGCGTCCCCGCAGGTGTTCGGCGACCAGACCGACGTCCCCGAGTCGGGCGACTGGTGGGACGCCGGGTACCTCATCATGTGGGGCTCCAACGTGCCGGTGACGCGGACGCCCGACGCGCACTGGATGACCGAGGCCCGCTACCGGGGCCAGAAGGTCGTGGCGGTGTCGCCCGACTACGCCGACAACGTCAAGTTCGCCGACGACTGGCTCGCCGCCCAGCCCGGTACGGACGGCGCCCTGGCCATGGCCATGGGGCACGTCGTCCTCAAGGAGTTCTTCGTCGACCGGCAGGTCCCGTACTTCACCGACTACGTCAAGCGCTACAGCGACCTGCCGTTCCTGGTGCGGGTGGACAAGCGCGGCGACGCCTACGTCCCGGGCAAGTTCCTCACCGCGGCCGATCTGCCCGGTGCCGAGGCCGGCTCGGAGAACGCCGCGTTCAAGACGGTGGTCCTGGACGCGAACACCGGGCACCCCCTCGTCCCGAACGGCTCGCTGGGCTTCCGGTACGGCGAGTCGGGCGAGGGCCGGTGGAACCTCGACCTCGGCGACGCCGACCCGCTGCTGTCGGTCGAGGGCGGCCCCGGCGGCGACGCCGTGGAGGTCGAGCTGGCCCGCTTCGACGGCCCCGGCGGCTCGCCGGGGACGATCCGGCGGGGCGTGCCCGTCCGGACCGTGGCCGGCCACCTGGTCACGACCGTCTACGACCTGCTGCTCGCCCAGTACGGGGTGGGCCGGGACGGACTGCCCGGCTCCTGGCCGTCCGGGTACGACGACGCGTCGCAGCCGTGCACCCCGGCGTGGCAGGAGGCCATCACCGGCGTCCCCGCGCAGGCCGCGGAGCGCGTCGGGCGGGAGTTCGCCGCGAACGCCGAGGAGTCCCGCGGCCGCTCGATGATCATCATGGGCGCCGGCGCCAACCACTGGTTCCACTCCGACACGATCTACCGGGCGTTCCTGGCGCTGACGACGCTGACCGGCTGCCAGGGCGTCAACGGCGGCGGCTGGGCGCACTACGTCGGCCAGGAGAAGTGCCGCCCGGTGACGGGGTGGGCGCAGCTCGCGGGCGCGCTGGACTGGTCCCGGCCGCCCCGCCAGATGATCAGCACGGCGTTCTGGTACCTGCACACCGACCAGTTCCGCTACGACCACTTCGGCGCCGACACCCTCTCGGCGGCCCGGCCGCCGGGCGGCGCCGCGGGGCAGCTCACGGGCCGGTCCACCGCGGACGCCATCGCGCAGGCCGCCCGGCTCGGCTGGATGCCGTCCTACCCGACGTTCGACCGCAACCCCCTGGACCTGGCCGACGAGGCGGAGGCCGCGGGTAAGCAGCCCGCCGAGCACGTCGTGGACGAGCTGAAGGCGGGACGGCTCAGGTTCGCCTGCCAGGACCCCGACTCCCCGGAGAACTTCCCCCGCGTCCTCAGCGTGTGGCGGGCCAACCTCCTCGGCTCGTCCGCCAAGGGCAACGAGTACTTCCTCAAGCACCTCCTCGGCACCGACAACGCCGTGCGCGCGAGCGAGACCGGACCGGCGGACCGCCCGAAGGAGGTGGTCTGGCACGAGGACGCCCCGGCCGGCAAGCTCGACCTGCTGCTGTCGCTCGACTTCCGGATGACCAGCACCACGATCTACTCCGACGTGGTCCTGCCGGCGGCGACCTGGTACGAGAAGCACGACCTCAACACCACCGACATGCACCCGTTCGTGCACTCGTTCAACCCGGCGATCTCGCCGCCGTGGCAGACCCGCAGCGACTGGCGGGCCTTCCAGGACATCGCGGTCGCGTTCAGCAGGCTCGCGGAGCGGCACCTCGGCGTCCGCAAGGACCTCGTCGCGGTGCCGCTGCTGCACGACACCCCCGACGAGATGGCCACGCCGCACGGCCGCGTCGCCGACTGGGCGAAGGGGGAGTGCGAGCCCGTGCCCGGCGTGACGCTGCCGAAGCTCGTCACGGTGGAGCGCGACTACCCCGCGGTCGCCGCGAAGATGACGGCGCTCGGCCCGCTCGCCGAGCGGCTCGGCGCGACCACCAAGGGCGTCACGTTCGACCTGGAGCGCGAGGTCGAGTACCTCAGGCACAAGAACGGCGTCGTCCGGGGCGGCCCGGCCGACGGGCGGCCGTCGCTGAAGCGCGACGTCCACGCCTGCGAGATGATCCTCGCCCTGTCCGGGACGACCAACGGGCACCTCGCCACCCAGGGGTTCCGGGCCGTGGAGCGGCGCACCGGCTCCCGGCTCGCCGACCTCGCCGCCGAGCACGAGGGCAAGCAGATCACCTTCGCCGACACCCAGGCCCGGCCCGTCCCGGTCATCACGTCGCCGGAGTGGTCGGGGTCGGAGAGCGGCGGGCGGCGCTACTCGCCGTTCACCATCAACGTCGAGCGCCTCAAGCCCTGGCACACCCTCACCGGGCGGCAGCACTTCTACCTCGACCACGACTGGATGGAGGAGCTCGGCGAGCAGCTCCCGACGTTCCGGCCGCCGCTGAACATGACCGCGCTGTTCGGCGAGCCCGAGGTGGGGGAGACCGGTGAGCTGGGGCTGACCGTCCGGTACCTCACCCCGCACAACAAGTGGTCGATCCACTCCGAGTACCAGGACAACCTGTTCATGCTGTCGCTGTCGCGCGGCGGCCCGTCGATCTGGATGAGCGGCGCGGACGCGGCGAAGATCGGCGTCCGCGACAACGACTGGATCGAGGCCGTCAACCGCAACGGCGTCGTCGTCGCCCGCGCGATCGTCTCCCACCGGATGCCCGAGGGGACGGTGTACATGTACCACGCGCAGGACCGGCTGATCGACGTCCCGCGCTCGGAGACCTCCGGCCGCCGCGGCGGCATCCACAACTCCCTCACCCGCCTGCTGATCAAGCCGAGCCACCTCATCGGCGGGTACGCGCAGCTGTCGTTCGCGTTCAACTACCTCGGCCCGACCGGCAACCAGCGCGACGAGGTCACCGTGATCCGCCGCCGCTCCCAGGAGGTGACCTACTAGTGCGCGTCATGGCGCAGATGTCCATGGTGATGAACCTGGACAAGTGCATCGGGTGCCACACCTGTTCCGTCACGTGCAAGCAGGCGTGGACGAACCGCAGCGGCGTCGAGTACGTGTGGTTCAACAACGTCGAGACCCGTCCCGGGCAGGGCTACCCGCGGCAGTACGAGGACCAGGAGCGCTGGCGCGGCGGCTGGACGCTGAACAAGCGCGGGCGGCTCGCGCTCAAGGGCGGCGGCCGGATCCGCAAGCTGCTGACGATCTTCGCGAACCCGAAGCTGCCCGACATCCGCGACTACTACGAGCCCTGGACCTACGACTACGAGAACCTCACCAGCGCGCCGCTGCAGGAGCACACCCCCGTCGCGCGGCCCAAGTCCCTGCTGTCGGGCGACGACATGCAGATCACCTGGTCGGCGAACTGGGACGACGACCTCGGCGGGTCGATCGAGCACGGGGACAAGGACGTCCTGCTCAAGGAGATCTCCGACAAGGTGAAGATGGAGTTCGACAAGACCTTCATGTTCTACCTGCCGCGGATCTGCGAGCACTGCCTCAACCCGAGCTGCGCGGCGTCCTGCCCGTCCGGCGCGATCTACAAGCGGACCGAGGACGGCATCGTCCTCGTCGACCAGGACCGGTGCCGCGGCTGGCGGATGTGCGTCTCCGGCTGCCCGTACAAGAAGATGTACTTCAACCACCGGACCGGCAAGGCCGAGAAGTGCACGTTCTGCTTCCCGCGCATCGAGGTCGGCATCCCCACGGTCTGCTCGGAGACGTGCGTGGGCCGGCTCCGCTACATCGGCCTGATCCTCTACGACGCCGACAAGGTGCTGGAGGCCGCGTCCGCGCCCGAGGACACCGACCTCTACGAAGCGCAGCGCGGCGTGTTCCTCGACCCGAACGACCCGCGGGTCGTGGCGGCGGCTGAGCGGGACGGCATCCCCGCCGACTGGATCGAGGCCGCGCAGCGGTCCCCGATCTACTCGCTGATCAACACCTACAAGGTGGCGCTGCCGCTGCACCCGGAGTACCGGACGATGCCGATGGTCTGGTACATCCCGCCGCTGTCGCCGGTCGTGGACGTCGTCCGCGACACCGGCCACGACGCCGAGGACCGCGGGAACCTGTTCGCGGCGATCGACGCGCTGCGCATCCCCGTCGAGTACCTGGCGGAGCTGTTCACCGCCGGGGACACCGCGCCGGTGGACGGCGTCCTGCGCCGGCTGGCGGCGATGCGCGCCTACATGCGCGACATCAACCTCGGCCGCGAGCCCGACGAGTCGATCCCGGCGGGCGTCGGGATGTCGGGCGAGGCGATGTACGACATGTACCGGCTGCTGGCCCTCGCCAAGTACGACGAGCGGTACGTGATCCCGACGGCGCACGCGGAGCAGGCGCACGGCCTGGAGGAGCTGGCCACGGAGTGCTCGCTGAACTACGAGGGCGGGCCCGGCATGGGCGGGAGCGGCCTGGGCGGCGGATCCGGCCCGTTCGGTGAGGGGTCGGGAGGCCCGAACCCGGTCGCGGTGGAGAACTTCCACATGCTCCAGCAGCGCCAGACGGCCGACAACCCCGTCGACCCGGAGAACAAGGCCCAGCGCGTCAACCTGCTCAACTGGGACGGCAAGGGCGCCCCGGCCGGGCTCTTCCCGAAGCGCGAGGACGGCGGGGACGGCGTGGGGCCGGACGGCGCGAACCCGCCCGCCGATTCCGGCGACGCCGAAACGGAGCCCAAGCCATGAGGAACCGGGGCCTGAAGAAGAAGGGGTTCGCCGAGGCGGAGCTGGCCACGGCCTGGCAGGTCGCGTCGCTGCTGCTCGGCTACCCCGACGAGGAGCTCCTGGCGCGGCGCCCGCTGCTCCGCCGGGCCGTGGCGGGGCTGCCCGCGTCCGCCGGGACGCCCCTGGGCGGCTTCCTGGACCACCTGGACGCGACGCCCCTGCGGGACCTGGAGTCCGACTACGTCGAGACGTTCGACCACCGCAAACGGTGCTGCCTCTACCTGACCTACTACGCCTACGGGGACACCCGCAAGCGGGGGATGGCCCTGCTGCGGTTCAAGCAGGCGTACGAGGCGGCGGGGCTCGTCCTGGACGACGGGGAGCTGCCCGACCACCTGGCCGTGGTGCTGGAGTTCGCCGCGACCGGGGACCTCGCGGCGGGGCGGCGGCTGCTGGTGGAGCACCGCGCCGGCCTGGAGCTGCTGCGCCTCGCGCTCGCCGAGTCCCGGTCGCCGTGGGGCGCGGTGCTGGAGGCGGTCTCGGCGACGCTGCCGCCGCTGAGCGGCCGCAACGAGGAGGCCGTCGCCCGCCTCATCGTCGAGGGCCCGCCCGAGGAGGAGGTCGGCCTCGCCCCGTACGGGAGCGGCGCCGGGACCTCGGGCCCCGTCTTCCTGCCCGATCCGGTCCTGGAGGCCCGTTCGTCATGACCAGTCAGCTGCCCGCCCTCGCCGCGCAGAACGGCGGTGAACCGGGCGTCGCCGGCATCCTGCTGTGGGTGGCCCTGCCGTACGTCACCATCGCGGTGTTCGTCTTGGGGCACATCTGGCGGTACCGCTACGACAAGTTCGGCTGGACGACCCGCTCGTCCCAGCTGTACGAGCGGCGGCTGCTGCGCATCGGCAGCCCGCTGTTCCACTTCGGCATCCTCGTCGTGCTGCTCGGCCACGTCGGCGGGCTGCTCATCCCCGACCGGTGGACGGCGGCCGTCGGCATCACCGAGCACATGTACCACGTCATCGCCGTCGTCCTCGGCACCGTCGCCGGGTTCTGCACCCTGGCGGGCCTGGCGATCCTGATCTACCGGCGCCGGACGGTCGGGCCGGTGTTCGCCGCCACGACCCGCAACGACAAGCTGATGTACGCGGTGCTCGCGGCGGTCATCCTGCTCGGGCTGGCCGCGACCGTGGCGGCCAACATCGTCGGCGGCGGCTACAACTACCGGCAGACGGTCTCCCCGTGGTTCCGGTCGGTGTTCTACCTGCGGCCGGACCCGGACCTGATGACCGGCGTACCGATCCTGTTCCAGCTGCACGCGATCAGCGCGCTGGTGCTGTTCTGCATCTGGCCGTTCACGCGGCTCGTGCACATGCTCACCGCGCCGGTCGGCTACCTGACCCGTCCCTACATCGTGTACCGCAGCCGTGACGAGCAGCTCGGCATGCACAAGCCGCGCCGCGGCTGGGAGCGGGTGCCCTGACCTGGGAAGGTCGTCCTCCCCGGTTATGGACTTTCGGCCCTGCCCCGCCCCTGGCGCGGGGCGGAGGCTGGAAGGGCAGCTTCCGGAAGGAGCCGATCATGCGGACCACGCGAACGGATACCGAGCGAGTCGCGGCCGACGCGCGGCGCGCCGTGGAGGACGCGATCTGGGCGCCCTCGGTGCACAACACCCAGCCCTGGCGGTTCGGGGTGGCCGGGACGCGGATCACGTTGCGCGCCGACCCCGACCGCAGGCTCGGCGTCGCCGACCCGCGGGGCCGGGAGATGCTGATCAGCTGCGGGGCCGCGCTCTACACGCTGCGGGTGGCGCTGCGCAGCCTGGGCTACGACCCGGTGGTCCACCTGCTGCCCGACCCCGACCGGCCGCAGCTGCTCGCAGACGTCGACCTGCGGCCCGGCGAGCCCGCCGACGACGCGGTCGAGCGCGAGCACGCGCAGATCCGGCGCCGCCGCAGCCACCGGGGCGGGTTCCTGGCCGCCCCCGAGCCCGGCGTCCTGACCGGGCTGCGGCACGCCGCGGAGCGGGAGGGGGCCCGGCTCGTCCAGGCCGTCGACGTCCACGTCAAGGGCGCGCTGGCGGCCCTGACGGACACGGCCGAGCACGTCCAGCGCCGCACCCCCGCCTACGCCACCGAGATCGCCCGCTGGGCGCCCGCGCCCGGGACGTCCCGGAAGGACGGCGTCCAGCAGGACGCCTACCCGCGCCGGACGCCGCCGACCGCCCCGCACTTTCCCGCCCGCGACTTCGCGCGCGGCCGGGGCTGGGGCGTCGAGGCCGCCGAGGACGACACGGCCCTGACCGGGCTGGTCGTGCTGCTGGTCTCCAAGGGCGACACGCCCGCCGACTGGGTGAAGAGCGGCCAGGCGCTGCAGCGCGTCCTGCTGCGGGCCGCAGCCCACGACCTCTCGGCCGCCTACCACACCCAGGCGCTGCAAGTGCCGGACCTGCGCGAGTTCATCCGCGCCCAGTTCTGCGGCGACGCCTACCCGCAGCTGCTCCTGCGGCTGGGTGCGGCGAACGGCGAGCAGCTGACCAGCGTCCGCCGTCCGGTAGAGGAAGTCCTGACGGAGGAGCCCTCCTGACCCGGTGGCCGAGGCGCCGCGAGTCAGCGGTTCGTCGAACCGGTGATCCGGCGGCCGGTGAGGAGCTCGGGCCGGATGCGGATGAAGTGCTCGCGTTCACCCGGAGCCCAGCTGCGCAGCGGCAGCGCCTCGAGCGCCGCCGCGTCGGCGCGGTCGGCGACGTGCCTGGCCCGCCCGACGGCGACCACCGACCATCCCGTCCTGGCCCCGACGTCGAACTCGTCGATCTCGAACGCGACGACCGTGTCGGCCGCGGCGGTGGCGAGCCTGGACCGCCGCGACGTCCTGATCACGATGTCGCCGCCGCTGAGCGCGAAGTTCACCGGCTGGATCGCGGGCAGCGCCTGATGGGTGAAGACGATGCGTCCGATCTCGGCGCGGGAGAGGAGGTCGCGGCACTCGTCCTCGTCGAGGATCTCGAGGCCGCTCTGGTCGAGCTTCATGAAACCCAGGGTGGGGCAGCCCAGGCCGGGGCCGTTAGGGACCAAGGTCCCCAACCGGGCAACGCGCGGGGTGCCGCGCGACCCTGCCGCGGCAGGCGGTAGCGTCCCGGTGAACCGTTACCGATCACCGCCCCGGTACGCCCAGGAGGCACCCCGTGCTCGAGGTCACCACCGCCGACCTGCGGCTCTTCCTTCACGTCCTCGCCGCGACGATCTGGGTCGGCGGGCAGATCACGCTCGGTGCGCTCGTCCCGGCGCTGCGCGGGTTCGAGGGCGTCACCAAGGTCGCCGCCCGCCGCTACAACACGGTCGCCTGGCCCGCGTTCGCCGTCCTCGTCCTCACCGGCGTCTGGAACATCACGGCCGGCGACATGGGCGACGCGGCGCAGCGCACGCTGGAGGTGAAGCTCGTCTTCGTCCTCCTGTCCGGCGTGGCCGCGTTCCTGCACACCCGCGCGACGTCCAAGGCCGGCCTCGCCGTGTGGGGAGCCCTGGGAATGCTGGGCGCCCTGGCGGCCCTGTTCTTCGGCGTGCAGCTCGGCTGACCCCGCGCCCGGAACGCCATGGAGTCTCGTGCCTCATTTGGGACTCGGGTGGCGTCCCGGCGGCGCGGCCGTGCCTAGGCTGGAGGCGTTGGGCCCCGCCCAGCGGCGAGGGATGGGCGAGACCTCATCCGGACGCCCTCGCAGCTGCCCATCGGGGGACGACATGAGGCAGACCATGATCGTGGTGGTGGCCGCGCTCGCAGCGGCGGTCCTGGCGTGCGCCGGCGCCGTCGCCTTCATCACGCTGGGACCGGACGGGGACCGCGACGCCGGGAGGGTCTCCGGCACCTCGGCGCCGCCCTCGCCGCAGCAGGACCGGAGCCAGGAGCGGGAGAGGACCTCGCCCGAACCGAGGCCGACCGTGACCGTCACCGAACCCCGGACGGCGGTCCCCGGCCAGCCCGGCGAGGCGGCCGCGGACGCGAACTTCCTGGAGCTGATCGCCGCCGACGGCATCGTCGCGCCGGACGACTGGGCCATCGAGGCCGGACGGGCGACCTGCGGCCAGGACTACGCGTCCGCACGCGACTACCTCACCGACGGCGGCCTCTACGACCACCACGTCCAGACGTTCCTGGACGATTGGACGATTACGCACGGCGGCTGCTGAGGGCCGCCCGCCCCGGCGCGGACGGCCCTCCGGCACCCCCGGCCCGCGGGTAGATCGTCTAGGTTTGCCCCATGAGCGATTCTGTGGCGGTGGGGCTGGTCGGTGCGGGGCCCTGGGCGGGGATGGTGCACGCGCCCGCGCTGGCGGCGGGACCGTCCACGCGCCTCGCGGGAGTGTGGGCCCGCCGCGCGGAGGCGTCCGCCCGGCTGGCGGCCGAGCACGGCGCCCCCTCCTTCGCGCGGATCGAGGAGCTGTTCGACGCGTGCGAGGCCGTGGCGTTCTCCGTGCCGCCCGACGTGCAGGCCGACCTCGCGGCGCGGGCGGCCCGCGCCGGCAAGGCCGTCCTGCTGGAGAAGCCCCTCGCCATGGACCTCGACGGCGCCCGCCGGCTGGCCGGCGCCATCGCCGAGGCGGGCGTCGTCTCCCAGATGGTCTTCACCCTGCGGTACTCCCGCGCCGCCCGCGAGTTCCTCCGCCTCACCCACGCGATGGAGCCGTTCGGCGGCTACGGCTCGTTCGTCTCCTCGGCGCTGAGCGGCGGGCCGTTCGCCACCCCGTGGCGGCTGGAGAAGGGCGCGCTGCTCGACCTCGGCCCGCACATCGTCGACCTGCTCGACGCGTCGCTCGGCCGCGTCGCCGGCGTCCGCGCGCACGGCGACCCGCTGGGCTGGGTGGGGCTGACCCTGGAGCACGAGGGCGGTGCGGTCAGCCAGGCGTCGGTCTCCATGGCCGGTGCCGGCGAGTTGCCCCCGGCCCACATCGAGGTCTACGGGCGCCAGGGTCACGCGCGGCTCGACTGGTCCCAGCTCGGGGACGACGCGTTCGCGACCATGGTCGCGGAGTTCGCCGCGGCGGTCCGCGGCGGACCCGCCGCCCCCTTGGACGCCGCGCACGGCCTGCGGATCCAGGAGATCCTCGCCTCCGCCGGCACCCAGCTCAGGGCGGGGTGAAGGCGACACGCCGCACGCCCCCCGCGGCACCGGCCAGGGGAAACGGCTGCAATGCTTGATGCCATGGCTCGTTCCATCGATGACCTCCTTGCCGAGGCGCGCGACCGGCTGGTCCGCGTCTCTCCCGAGCAGGCCCACGCGGAGACGCGGGACGGCGCGCTGCTCGTCGACATCCGGCCCGCGGCGCAGCGTGCGGACGAGGGCGAGGTGCCGGGCGCGCTGATCGTGGAGCGCAACGTCCTCGAATGGCGCCTCGACCCGGCCTCCGACGCCCGGCTACCCGTGGCGACCGGCCACGACGTGCGCGTCATCGTGCTCTGCTCCGAGGGGTACACCTCCAGCCTCGCCGCCGCGTCCCTGCACGACCTCGGCCTCACCCGCGCCACCGACGTCGTCGGCGGCTTCCGGGCGTGGCGCGCCGCCGGCCTGCCCGCGACGGGGGGAGCGGACGGCTAGCGGACGGCCGAGCACCCGCCTTCTCCCGCCGGGAACGCCGCCCCGGCGATAATCACCATTTCACCGGCCATTTCTCTCCGCATGCGCCCGGACGATTTCAGAGGGTGATTCCGCAGTTGGGTTAGTGATCACCAATGTGGTTTTATCGAACCCTGATAAAACGTGAGATTTCTTCTCTTCGGGTCTTTGTTTTCGAGGATCACTCGGGTACAAACAGAATGTATTTCGCGTGGTCATGACTCCCCGCTCACCGCGCGAAAGGGGGTCGCGTGCGGCTGTCGCACGCGGAAGCAGATAGCCCTCTCCGAGGAGGAGACCCCGTGAAAGCTCCCATCCGGCTCGTCACTCCGCTCGTGGCCGCTTCCGCCGCCCTGGCCATGACGGCGGGCACCGCGTCCGCCGCCACCACGACCATCCGCGAGGAGACCGCCACCGGAGCCCCCTACTCCGGGAACTGGCAGGTCACCACCGTCGGGACGCTCGACTTCGCCGTCACCTTCCTCGGCTCCCAGGTGACCGGGTCCTGCGAGGACGCGACGCTGCAGGGCACCGTGGAGTCCACCGGCGCCGGCGAACTGACCGCGGCGTCGATCGGCGCCTGCCAGACCTCGAACGGGCTCAGCTCGCCCGCGACCGACCTCGACCTGAGCGAAGTGCCCGACCGGAGCGGCAGCGTCACCTACGCCCCGGTCGCGAACGGACGCGACGGTGTCCTGTCCATCGCCGCCGGGCTGAGCTTCAAGATCGAGGGCCAGGTGCTCGGCTTCACCGTCACCTGCTTCTACGGCTTCCAGACCGGCGGCACCCCGGGCCTCGCGTTCGACGTCTACAACCGCGACAACCCGAACCGCCCGCTCCCCGGCCACGACGACGCCCAGGGCGCCGCGGGCAACATCACCCTGGTCCGGCAGGCGGGCAGCAGCGCACTGTGCCCGTCCAACGGCACCGGCAGCGGCTCCGCCATCGCCCGCGGGGAGAGCAACCCCGGCTCCGGCGTCTTCGACCGGAAGCTGTACATCACCTCGTAGGTTCCCGCCGACTCGTCCGGGCCGTACCCGTCACCCCCCGCCCACCGGGACGGCCCGGACCACCCTTGTACGGCGAAGTGAAACGGCCGGGCCCCGGGGCCGGTGCAAGGGAGTGTCATCCTCCTCGGGGCCCGGCCGCACTGCCCTCGCGGTGCTGGGTCGCCGTGTCGGAGCGACCGGGGGCGTACGGCCGGCATCCTCCTGGACGAACGCGAGGGAATCCGAGCGTAACTCCGCAGGTCAGTACGTGGTAATGACACGGTGCTTACAGTTCTTTCCCACAGGTGTCGCGACCCCGCGGTGGCAAAATCACCCGCCCCGCCGAGCACGCCGCGAACCGCGCGCGTGACAATGGAGAACGTGAGAGCGGTCGCCATTTCCGACACCCATGCGCCCCGGCGCTGGAAGTCCTGCCCGCCGCGGGTGGCCGAGCACCTGCGGGACGCCGACGTGATCCTGCACGCCGGCGACGTGTGCACCGCGTCCGTACTCGACGAACTGGCCGGGTACGCACCCGTCCACGCCGTCCTCGGCAACAACGACGGCCCCGACGTCGCCGAATGGGGCGCCCCCGAGCGCCTCGAACTCGACCTGGACGGACTCAAGGTCGCCATGGTCCACGACAGCGGACAGGCCCGCGGCCGCACCGCCCGGATGCGCCGCTGGTTCCCCGAGGCTGACCTCGTCGTCTTCGGGCATTCGCACATCCCGCTGGACGAGACCGGCGACGGCGTCCGGATCTTCAACCCCGGATCGCCCACCGACCGGCGGCGCCAGCCGCACGGGACGCTCGGCATCCTGGACATCCGCGACGGCCGGCTCACCGGGGCGGAGATCGTCCCCGTCACCTGACCGGACCTGCGCCGCAGGGCGGGACCTCCCTCGACCGGCCGCGGCGGCGCATGGAATCGTCGATCCCTGAAGTGATCGCCGACAGACGGGAAGCCCCGGCATGACCGACCGCGTGACCGTGCACGTCCATGAGGGAGTCGCCGACGTGCGGCTCAACCGGCCCGACAAGCTGAACGCCCTCGACATCGCCACCTTCGAGGCGCTCGCCGAGACCGGCGAGGCGCTCTCCGGGGACCCGTCCGTCCGCGCCGTGGTCCTGTCGGGCGAGGGCCGCTCGTTCTGCGCCGGCCTGGACTTCGCCAACTTCGCCGCCATGGCCGGCGACGCCGCGGACGCCGAGGGCGGCGCCCGGTTCCGCCGCCTGGCCCAGGACATCACCGCGCGCGAGCCCGGCCGCATCACGAACCTCGGCCAGCAGGCCGTGCACGTGTGGCGCGAGATGCCGCAGCCCGTCGTCGCCGCCGTCCACGGCCACGCCCTCGGCGGCGGCCTCCAGATCGCCCTCGGCGCCGACATCCGCATCGTGGCACCCGACGCGAAACTGTCCGTCCTGGAGATCCGCTGGGGCCTGGTGCCCGACATGACGGGCACCGCCGCGCTCATCCGCCTCACGGGGGAGGACGTCGCGAAGGAGCTCACGTTCACCGGCCGCATGATCAGCGGCGAGGAGGCCGCGCGCATCGGCCTCGCCACCCGCACCGCGGACGATCCGCGCGCCGCCGCCACCGAACTCGCCCGGGAGATCGCGGCCAACAGCCCCGCCGCGATTCGCGGCGCCAAACGCCTCCTCAACCGCGCGGCGGACCACGACCTGGCCGAACAGTTCATCGAGGAGTCCCGGACGCTCGGCGAACTGCGCGGGACCCCCAACCAGGTCGAGGCGGTCCGGGCCTATTTCGAGAAGCGTCCGCCCGTCTTCACCGACCCGTCGTGAGCCTCGGCCACCCGCCTACTCCGGATGCCGGGTCGAAGATCACGCGATGAGGGCCCGTGTGCTCGTGGGCGGGTGATGCTGAGTTGGCGTCCCCGTGCGTCAGGCGGCGAGGAAGGAACCGAACGGAAGGTTGCGCACCAGCCAGAAAAGCAGGATGACCCCGAAGAACGCCCAGATGAACGCGGGGTGGGCCACCTTCGTGCGGGTGGGGCGGTCCTTGGCTCGGGCCAGCGCCCACCGCGCCCAGAAGAAGATCAGCGCGGGGATTACGGCCACGGTGAGCACGTTCAACGCGAGGGCGTCCTGGACGTGGCCGTGCGCGAGAGCGTGAATGGTGCGCATGGAGCCGCAGCCGGGGCACTGGAACCCCGTCAGCGCGAGGAACGGGCAGGTCGGATAGTGCCCCTGCTCGTTCGGGTCGACCGCGGCGATGTAGGAGACGGCCGCGATGGTGATGATCAGTACACCACCCGGCCTGAGCAGGCGGAGCGCCACCGCGGCCGCGGAGCGGCCGCGCGGCCCGCCCCGCCGCCCGGTGAAGGGTCCGCCCGGCTGACGCAGGGCGGACCGGCGCCCGTCAGTCATCGAGATCAGGTGCTGGAGCTCGCGACCGCGACGAAGAAGTAGATGACACCGACGATGACGCCGAGGACGGCGGAGACGATGGCCCACGTCTTCGCGTTGTTGGACGCCTTCATCGCGCCGGCGTGATCACCGGCCTGCCACTTGGAGTTGACCTGTGCGGCGAAGACGATCGACACCACGCCCGCGGGCAGGCAGCAAAGGATCGTCGTCGCGATCGCCCAGGGCAGGTGGTTCGGGGGAGGGCTCCCCGCGCCGTAGGGGTTCGGCGGCGGCGGAGCTGGCGGGTAGGCCATGGTGGTACCTCTCGTGATGGGCTGGATAATCCAAGTAGATAGATGACTATCAGCCCCGGCAGGTTCCCGACCATCCCATAACTCGTCCGGCGGACGTCCCGCAGGACCCTCCGGTTTGACGAAGCCGCAGGGACCCCGTAGGTTAACCCCTCGTCCCCTGACGGATGCCGGACGCCTGCCACGGCGGCCGGTCGACCGGGGACCCACCACCGAACAGACCGACACGGCTTCGCCGTGCCCGGCGTGCTGTGGTGACGCCGAAACGGCCGATTTTGTTAATCGCGCCGGATCTGGTGAAATGGCTTCACCGCCCGGAAGGCGCCGCGCAAGCGGCACCGGAACGGCGCTGCCGAGAAAAGCCGGAAATTGACAGTCCGGCCGGATTCGGTAGAGTGAATAGCGA
>NZ_SMKB01000084.1:0-27788 GCF_004348575.1 Actinomadura sp. 7K534 | reverse complement strand
GGCTGCTGGGTCTCCGGGGGCAGGGCGATGAAGATGGTCACCGTGTCGCCGGGGGCCACCACGGCGTCCGGGCCCGGCTGCTGGTTGAAGACCAGGCCGGGGGAGACCTGGCGGTCGGGCGGCGGGACTGCCTTCTCGACCTTGCACTTCAGCCCCAGGCCGTTCAGCTTGCCGCAGGCGGCCCGCTGGCTGTTGTTGAACAGGTCCGGCACCTTGAGCTCGCTCGGGCCGTTGGAGATGGTCACGGTGACCGTGGCGCCCTTCGGGGCCTTCGAGCCGCCGGACGGGTCGGTCGAGATGACGTTGAGCCGCGGCACGTCGTCGCTGGAGTCCACGCGCTTCTCGACCTCGAAGCCGCGCGCCTCCAGCAGCTTCTTCGCCTGGTCGTACGGCTTGCCGGTCACGTCCGGCACCTCGATCTCCGTGGGCGGCTTCTCGCCCCTGGAGACCACCAGCGTCACCGTCGCGCCCTCCGGGGCGTTCGCGCCCGGCCGCGGATCGGAGCTCATCACGAACCCGCGGCGGATCTCGTCGCTGTACTCGAGCTTGGGCTGGCCGACCTTGAAGCCGAGCTTGGTGAGCTGCGCCGTCGCGTCGGCCTGCGAGACGTTCACGATGCTGTTCGGGATGGCGACCTGCTCGGTCTCGTCGCCTCCGCCGCTCATCATCCAGCCGATGAGCGCCGCGCCGCCGATGAACAGCACGGCGAGGCCGACCCACAGCGCGGCCTTCTTGCCGGCGCCGCCGCGCTCGCCGTAGTCATCGTCGTCGTAGCGGGCCGGTGGCAGACCGTAGCCGTTGTCGACCGGCCGCTGCATCTGGGTGTGGGGCGGGGCGCCCCCCGGGTAGCCGCCCATGACCTGCGTGCCCTGGGCCGAGCCCATCAGCATCGTGGACGCGGCCGTCGACGCCACCGGCTGCCCCTGCAGGACGCGCTGGATCTCCTGCCGGAACTCGTTCGCGTTCTGGTAGCGGTGGTCGGCTTCCTTCGCCATCGCCTTCAGCACTATCGCGTCCGCCCACTGCGGGATCTGCGGATCGACCTGCGAGGGAGGGACGGGCTCTTCACGGACGTGCTGGTAGGCGATGGCCACCGGTGAGTCGCCGGTGAACGGGGGCTTGCCGGTGAGCAGCTCGTAGAGGACGCAGCCCGTCGAGTAGATGTCGCTGCGGGCGTCGACCCGCTCACCGCGCGCCTGCTCCGGCGAGAGGTACTGCGCGGTGCCGATGACCTGCGCGGTCTGCGTCATGGTGGCGGCCGAGTCGGCCATGGCCCGGGCGATGCCGAAGTCCATGACCTTGACCTCGTGCTGCCGGGTCATCATCACGTTGGCCGGCTTGATGTCGCGGTGCACGATCCCGCCGCGGTGGCTGTAGTCCAGCGCGCGCAGGATGCCGTCGGTGACCTCGAGCGCCTTGTCGGGAAGCAGCGCGCGGTTCTCCCGCAGCAGGTCGCGCAGCGTGCTCCCGTCCACGTACTCCATGACGATGTACGGGATGGAGGTGTCGCCGATCATGTCCTCGCCGGTGTCGTACACGGCGATGACCGAGGGATGGTTCAGCGACGCGGCCGACTGGGCCTCGCGCCGGAACCGGGCCTGGAACGTGGGATCGCGAGCCAGGTCGGACCGCAGCGTCTTGACCGCTACCACGCGATCCAGCCGCAGATCTCGGGCACGGTAGACCTCGGCCATGCCGCCCCGCCCGATCACCGTTTCGAGCTCGTAGCGGCCGCCGAGCAGCCGAGGTTGACTCATATGTGCACTTTCCCTCGTACGTCTACACCTTGTCCTCCGAACCTAGCTTCCCGCTCAGTTCCGGAGAGGGATCCGGGCTCGGAGTTGACGGAGTCGTGGTGCTCTCCGTCGGAGTGGGTGTTGGCTCTGGGGCGGTGGGAGTCGCCCGGGGCGGTTTGCTTGATGGCTTACGTGATGGGGACGCTTCGCGGGTGTCCGGCGTTGACGGACGGATCCTACGCGTCGGGGCGCGCGACGTGGCACTCGGTCTCGGTGTACTGGGGGTCCGGTACGTGGGCGGGCTGGTCGCCGGGGTGCTCGGGGGGACGACCGGGTCGTCGCCGGCGTCGTCCCCGACCGGCAGTGTGGCGGGAGATCCGGGTGGATCCCGCTCGTCCTGGCCGGAACCCGCGAACGCGAACCCCCTCAGCAGGGATCCGGCCACGAGGGCACAGACCAGGAGCACCGCCGCGACCGACGCGTACGTCAGTGCGGCGCGCCGTTGCCCGCGCACTGACCCCGAGGCGAGGTTATCCGCCCCCGCGGCAGCGTCAAATCCCGACAAAGCCGTCGATTGAGTAACGATCTTCGATCTGGGGTGCCGACCAGGGGGAACGGCCCGCGGACCCACCCGCGGAATTCGTCCCGTGCTGAGGGCCGCGCGGATCGCCAGGGCGCGGTCGGCGACCATGCCCGCGTTCGCCGGCCGGTCCGCCGGGTCCTTGGCGAGCAGCTGCATGATCAGCTCGCGGGCGGCCGCCGGGACCCGCGGCGGCAGCTCGGCCGGCGCGTCCCGGACGTGCTTCAGCGCCACCTCCACGGGCGTCGACCCGTCGAACGGCGGCGCGCCCGTCAGGCACTCGTAGGCCACCGCGCCCAGCGAGTACAGGTCCGCGGCCGGGGACAGCCGGTGCCCCTGCGCCTGCTCCGGCGAGATGTAGTGCGCCGTCCCCATGACCATCCCGGTCTGGGTCTGCGACGCCGCCGCCAGCCGCCGCGCGATCCCGAAGTCGGTGATCTTCAGGGTGCCGTCCGGGGACACCATCAGGTTCGCCGGCTTGATGTCGCGGTGCACGACCCCCGCGTCGTGCGCGACGGTCAGCGCCTGCCCCGCCTGCACCATCATGTCCAGCACGGCCTCCAGCGGAAGCCCGCCGTCCCGCGCCAGGATCTCGTCCAGGGGCTCGCCCGGCACCAGCTCCATCACCAGGTACGCCCGGCCGTCGTGCTCGCCGAAGTCGTACGCCCCGGCGATCCCCGGGTGCCGCAGCTCCGCCGCGAACCGCGCCTCCGACTCGAACCGGCCCCGCGCCCGCGCGTCCGACCCCAGCTCCAGCCGCAGCAGCTTCACCGCCACCTGCTGCCCGAGCAGCTCGTCGGACGCCCGCCAGACCTCGCCCATCCCGCCGATCGCCAGCCGCTCCAGCAGCCGGTACCGGTCGTTGAGGACGAGGTCCCCGCTCACTTCTGCAAGACCTTAGCCATGATCGCCCCCGCGAGGGGGCCGGCGTCGCCGCCACCGGAGCCCGGGCCCTCGGTCATCACGGCGAACGCGTAGCGCGGGTTCTCCACCGGGCTGAACCCGATGAACCAGCGCGCGTTCGGGTTGCCCGGGCCCTGCTCGGCCGTGCCGGTCTTGCCGGCGATGCGCATGCCGGACAGGTTCTTCGCGGTGCCCTCGGAGATCACTGCGCGCATCATGTCCTCCAGCTGCTCCGCCTGGCCGCCGGTGATCGGCTGGGCGAACTGCTCCGGCGAGGCGTTGTACAGCTCACTCTGGTCCTTCGCACGGACCTTCTGCACCACGAACGGGCTCATGATCTTGCCTTCGTTGGCGACCGCGGCCGCGACCATCGCCATCTGCAGCGGGGTGGCGCGCACGTTCTCCTGCCCGATGCCGGAGCGGGCCGTCCCGTCCTGGCCGGTCGGGGTCGTCTTGCCCTCCGCGTCCGTGTACGACACCGGGACGGAGCTCTCGGCCGCGTACATGTCCGGCTCCAGCTCGATGCGCTTGCCGAACCCGAACTTCCCGGAGCTGTCGGACAGCTGCTGGATGCCCATGTCGAGCGCCATCTTCCCGAACGAGGTGTTGCACGACTCGGCGAACGCGCCGCGCAGCGGGGCGGTGCCCGCGCAGCTCCCGCTGTCGTGCGAGTTCGGCAGCGGACGGCCCGACTCCGGCAGGATCAGCTGCCCGGTCTGGATGGTGGACCCGCTGTCGATGCCGAGCTCCTGCATCGCGGCCGCCGCCGTCACCGTCTTGTACGACGAACCGGGCGGGAACGTCTGGCTCAGCGCGTTGTCGACCAGCGGCTTGATCACGCCCTCGCCGTCGTTCAGCTGCTCCAGCCGCTTGCCGCCCTTCTCGCCCTGCTGCGGCGCGACCTCGTTCGGGTCGAACGACGGCCACGACGCCGCCACCTTCAGCGCGCCCGTCCGCACGTCCATCACCACGGCGCCGCCGCGGCGGCCCGGCGACGTCTTGCCCCGCAGCAGCTGGTACGCGGTCCGCTGCGCCTCCGGGTCGATCGTCAGCTCGAGGTTCGCGCCGTCGGCCGGCTTGCCGATGAACGTGTCGAACCAGCGCTGCTGCGTGATGCGCGTGTCCTTGCCGCTCAGCAGCGAGTTGTAGGCCCGCTCGACGCCCGACGCGCCGCCGTTGAAGTACCCCGTCACCGGCGCGAAGATCGGGCCGTCCTTGTACGTGCGGCCGTACTTCGGGTTGTCCTTGCCGGTCGGCTTCGACGTCACCAGGACCTCGCCGCCCGCGGAGATCTGCCCGCGCGGGTGGTTGAACACGTCGGTGAACTGCCGGCTGTTGTTGGCGTCGGTGCGCAGGTCCTCCGCCTGGCTGCCCTGGACGTAGTTGATCTGCACCATCAGCCCGAAGAACAGCAGCATCGCGAAGATCGCCACCCGCCGGACCGGCTTGTCCATGTTCATACGGCTTCCCCCCGCTCGGCCGTGCCGCAGCCCCGAACCGCGCGGACATCCCCCGTCACGTGCTCGTTCATCGGACCGAAGTCACCTCGTGCTCACGATCTGCGTCATGCCCTCGTCCTGGATCGCCTGCGGGGCCGGCTTGCGCGCGTCATGGCTCATCCGCACCAGGATCGCGATCAGGATCCAGTTGGCCATCAGCGACGAGCCGCCCTGGGACAGGAACGGCGTCGTCAGGCCGGTGAGCGGGATGAGCCGGGTGACGCCCCCGACGATCACGAAGACCTGGAGGGCCACGACGAACGACACACCGCCCGCGAACAGCTTCAGGAACGGGTCGCGCGCCGCCACGGCCGTCTTCATCCCGCGCTGCACGATCAACGCGTAGATCAGCAGCAGCGCCATCAGCCCGGTCAGCCCGAGCTCCTCGCCGATCGAGTCGAAGATGAAGTCGCTGAACGACAGCGGCGTCCGCCACGGCTCGCCCTGCCCGAAGCCCGTCCCGAGGACGCCGCCCTCGGCGAGCGAGAACAGCCCCTTCATCAGCTGCGCGCTGTCGGCGTAGTCGCCGCCGAGCTCGGCGCAGGCGGTGAAGCCGGGCGAGACCGAGCCCTCGGTGTCGTACTTCTCGTAGATCTCCGTGTTCGGGTTGACCGGGACGACCTTGCCGCTCTCCAGCAGGCAGCCGCCGTCGAAGTACGGCTTCGGGTTCAGCCAGATGTCGATGCGCTGGTTCACGTGGCCCATGAACGGCAGCAGCGTCGAGATGAACACGCCGAACGCCAGCAGCCCGACACCGATCACGACCCAGGAGATGCGCTGGGTCGCGATGTAGAGCATCGACACGAACAGGCCGAAGAACAGCAGCGCGGTGCCGAGGTCCTTCTGCAGGAACAGCACGCCCAGGCAGAAGAACCAGATCACCATGATCGGGCCGAGGTCACGGCCGCGCGGCAGGCTGAACGGGCCGACCTTCTTGCCGATCAGCGACATCGCCTGCCGCTTGTTCACCAGGTAGCCGGCGAAGAACACGACCAGCAGGATCTTCGCGAACTCCCCCGGCTGCACCGAGAACGGCCCGACGCTGATCCACACGCGGGCGCCGTTGATCTGCTGCCCGATGCCCGGGACGATCGGCAGCAGCAGCAGGATGACCGCCGTGAGCCCGATCAGGTACGTGTAGCGCTGCGCGGTCTTCGGCGTGAACGACATCGGGGCGTCGGTCTTGTCGGTGTCCCGCATGATCAGCACCGCGGCGACGAACAGCCCGATGCCGACGAACGTCCACATCAGCTGGCTCGGCGCGTCGGCGGCGTCCGCGAGCAGCTTCTTGCCGGCCGCCGCGGCGGCCTTGCGGTCGGCGCTGGTGTCCAGGTCGAGCCGGTAGATCATCGCCAGCCCGATGCCGTTCAGCGCCACCGCCAGCGGCAGCAGCAGCGGGTCCGCGTAGGGCGTGAACTTCGCCTGGACGAAGTACGCGATGAGCGCCAGCACGACCAGGCCGCCGCCGTACACGAACAACCCGCCGGGGATGCTGCCGTCCCGGGCGAGGCCGACCTCCGCGAACGCCGACAGCGTCAGCACCATCGCGAAGATCAGCAAAGCCAGCGAGGCCGCGTTCCGCCGTTGGTACGGCAGCCGCGACCTGATCTGCTCCCCGAGCTGGTGCATCTACGATTTCCCTCCGTTGGAGGGGCAGTCCGGGATGCGCGAGTTCGGTGTCTTGCACTGGTCGCGGCGGGTGGTGAGCTCCTGAAGCTTCTGCTCCGCCGCCGCCTGCCCGATGAACGCCATGTCGCCCTTGCCGATCGCCGTCGCGTCCGACCCCGGCAGCTCGCCCACCGGGACCTCACTCGTTTTGACGGTCGCCTGCCGGCAGTTGTTCTGGTCCTTGCCCTTGACGATGGCGACCTTGCCGCCGCTGTCGACGAGGGAGTACTTGCAGACGGCGCTCTCCAGCGCCTTCCACGCGTCGCCGGGGCTGTCCACCGTGTAGGTCTGCCGGACCTGCTGCTGAAGATCCTGGGGGAGGTCCGCTACCATGATCGGCGGGCTGGGCTGGTTCTTATCCGCGCGGGACAGGCTCAGGCCGGGCACCTCCTGCGTCGTCCCGCGGAACAGGACGACCCTGCCGTCCCGCTCGCCGATGTAGTAGCCGTTCCGGACGTTCTGCAC
Source organism: Actinomadura sp. 7K534 (assembly GCF_004348575.1). Lineage (NCBI taxonomy): Bacteria > Bacillati > Actinomycetota > Actinomycetes > Streptosporangiales > Thermomonosporaceae > Actinomadura > Actinomadura sp. 7K534. The sequence goes on along the minus strand of NZ_SMKB01000084.1, from coordinate 20,937 downwards.
CAGCACGAACCCGCCCGCGACGACGCCCACCACGACCACGCCGGCGACGACGACCAGCCACGTCCAGCGCCGCGCGCCGCGCCGCGGCCGCTCCATCCCCGCCTGCTGCGCCGCGCCCGGCGGCGGGCCCATCGGGTCGCCCATCGGCGCCGGGGCCGGAGGCGGCGGCATCTCGTCCACGGCGACCGGCGGCTGCGGCCGCGTGTCGCGCAGCTGCGCCGCGCGCCCGGCGGGCGTGTCCGCCGCCGTGGTGTTCGCGCCCGGGCCGCCGCCCGGCGGCTCCGGCGGCGACGCGTTCGCCGCCGCGCCCACCGCCTGGCCGGGCCCGCCCGTCGGCGGCTGCCGGTCGAGGTCGATGACGTCCGCCACCACGCAGGTGATGTTGTCGGGGCCGCCGCCGCGGTTTGCCAGGTCGATCAGCTGCCGGACGGCCTGGTCCGGCTCGTCCACGTCGGTGAGCACCTGGAAGATCGTCTCCGCCGTGACGACGCCCGACAGGCCGTCCGAGCACAGCAGGTATCGGTCGCCGACCTGCGCCTCCCGCAGCGACAGGTCGGGGTCGACCTCGCCGCGGCCGTCCAGCGCCCGCAGCAGCAGCGACCGCTGCGGGTGCGACGCCGCCTCGTCCGGGCTGATCCGCCCCTCGTCGACGAGCGACTGCACCAGCGTGTGGTCGTGCGTTATCTGGAACAGGCTGCCGTCCCGCAGCAGGTACGCGCGGGAGTCCCCGATGTGCACCAGCGCGACCTGGTTGCCCGCCCACAGCATCGCGGTGAGGGTCGTCCCCATGCCCTGCAGGGCGGGGTCGGACTCCACGATGCGGTGCAGGTTGTCGTTGGCGGCCTTGACGGTGTGCTCCAGCGCCGCCAGCAGCTCTGTCGCGGGGAGGTCCTTGTCGAGCGCGCGCAGCGCCTCGATCGCCGCGGCGCTCGCGATCTCGCCGCCGACGTGCCCGCCCATCCCGTCGGCCACCGCGAGCAGGTGCGCGCCCGCGTACGCCGAGTCCTCGTTGCCCTCGCGCAGCATGCCGACGTCGGAGCGTGCCGCGTAGCGGATTCCCAGAGTCATTTGCGCAGCTCGATCACGGTCTTGCCGATACGGACCGGTACGCCCGGTGGAATCGGCATCGGCCGGCTCACCTTCGTGCGTCCGAGGTACGTCCCATTGGTCGAGCCGAGATCTTCCACGATCCACTGACCGTCCTGCGCATAAAGTCGGGCATGCCGGCTCGAAGCGTAGTCGTCGGTGACAACGAGCGTGGCGTCATTCGCCCGACCAATGGTGATAGGCACCCCCGTGAGGTCTATGACGGTGCCGGCGCGCTCGCCCTGGACGACCACCAGTTTCGTCGGGGCGCCCTGCTGGGCGCTGCGCTGCGGCCGCGGCGGCTTGGGCTGCCTGGCCGCCCTGGGGGGCCGGGGCTGGGACGCGCGACTGGCCGCCTTCGACGCGGCCTTCGAGCCGAACAGGTCGGCCCGGATCACGCCGACGGCCGCGATGACGAACAGCCACAGCACCGCGAGGAACGCCAGCTTGATCAGCGTGAGGGTGAATGGGGACATCGGAGTCGGGGTTACTCCCTATCGCGGCGGAACACAAGGGTGGTCCGGCCCATCGTGACCCGGGAGCCGTCGACCAGCGTCACCCGCCGGATCGGCTGCCCGTTCACGAACGAGCCGTTGGTCGACCCTAGATCCACGAGAGCGATTTCGGGACCTTCTACGCGTATCTCGGCATGGTGCCGGGACACGCCCGGATCGACAAGGCGCAGGTCGCAGTCGGTGCCGCGGCCCAGCAGCGTCACGGGGGTATTGATCTCATAGGTGCGTTGGGTCGTGTCCGAGCCCTCCACCGCCGTGGTCACCAGAAGCCGCGGATGCCCGCCGAAGACGCCCCCGCGCCCGCCCTGCGGCACATCGCTCACCGGCTGGCGGATCTCCCCGCCCTCCACCGTCGAGCCCCTGATCACCCCCGACCGGATCCGGAACATGCCCGTAGCGAGATCGCCTGCGTTCTCGAACCGCACCCGCACCGGCCCCACGAAGGAGTACCCCTGCTCCTTCGCGTACTCGCGCGCGAGATTCGCCAGCTCCTGGCTCAGGCTGTCGGCGTACACCTGCAGCCGCTGCCCGTCCTGCTGAGAGATCTCCACGACGAAGTCGTTCGGAACCAGCGTGCGGCCCTGTGCCACGATCGCCGCCCGATCGTCCATCTCGCGCTGCACAGCACTGGCCACCTCGACCGGCTGCAGCTCGGACTTGAAGGCACGGGCGAAGGCCCCTTCGACCATGCCCTCAAGCCGTCGCTCGAAGCGCTGAATGACGCCCACGGGCACCTCCCTTCCCCACTGGTAGACGATCGTATCGGTGCAAAGGTTCGCTCGGCGTATCCGGATACCTAACCACCGCTCTGACCGTGCTAGCCTTTTCAGGCACCCGGCGACGGGTGCGCACCCGGGGCGGGTGGCGGAACGGCAGACGCGCACGGTTCAGGTCCGTGTGTCCGAGAGGATGTGAGGGTTCAAATCCCTCTCCGCCCACAACGGGGTACTGACACAAGGCCATACCCCATAGTGACGGAATGAGCCCCCACGCGACAGCGCGGGGGCTCATCTGCTTCTCAGGACGGCTAGCGTCCGGTGGTGGGGGTGCGGACGTACCACTCGGTTCCGACGAGCCAGCGGAACGCCGGGGTGGGCAGGGCGAGGAGGGCTGCGAGGGTGCGCACGGAGTCGCCGCCGGTGGTCTGGCTGACGTGTGCGGCGATACTGGCCCGTTTCGCGGCGGTGTAGCGGCGTACATCGATCCGGTGGGTGATGGCGTGCCCGGGAGTGTAGGCGTCCCTGAACATCCGCGGGTCCAGCGTGGGGACGAGCCCGCGGAGCGGCGCGGCCAGCCGCATCAGGCGCATCAGCCGGTCGCGGTCCATGGTGGCCTGGAGCAGGACGGGTGTGCCGGCCAGCTCGGCCGCCCGGGTCGCGACCCTGTGGACCTGGATGTGGTCGGGATGGCCGTATCCGCCGGCCGGGTCGTATCCGGTGAGCAGGTCGGCGTTCTCCTCGCGTAGCAGGTCGGCCAGGCGGGATGCGGCCGCGTCGACCGGCACGCGGGAGAACGGGAGGGGGGCTGCCGTTTCCGGCGTCTCGCCTGAAACGCCCGAGTCGCGGTATCCGAGGAACTCCACACGAGCACAGCCCAGGGCGAGCGCCGAGGTACGGGCCTCCTCGGCCCGTACCTCGCTCAGCGGCCGTGGGTCCAGCGGGTGCGGGGCGGCCAGGCCGCGTTCGCCGGCCGTCGCCAGCACGAGCACGACCCGGTGCCCCTCAGCGGCGAGGCGGGCCATCGTGCCTGCGGTCAGCAAGACCTCGTCGTCGGGATGTGCGTGGAAGAAGACACACGTTCGTCTTGTCTTCGGGCGCGCGTCGAGGCTCTGTCCCCGGTTGGACAGGGGCCGCCTCCCCCTGGAATCGATCATCCGGCGGTTCCTTTCGCACGGTCGTCGGTCTCGGGCCGTCTCAGGTCGCGCATCGGCCGTGGGTCGCGGGGTCCCGGCCAGGGAGGGCCGCCGGGGGCGGCCGCGGTCCGCGCGGCGACCGCGTTCACCGGCGGACCGCCCGGGCGTACGCCTCCAGCGTCCGGGTGGCGGCTCTCGCCCAGGTGCGCCGGCCGAGGACGTAGCGACGGGCCCGGTCCCCCAGGTCCGGATCGTCGTCTCCCAGCAGCCGGAGGAGCGCGGACGCCAGCTCGCCCGGATCCGTCGTCGCGGTGCGCAGGCAGGCGCCCTCGGTGCTGCCGACGACGGCCTCGTCGAATCCGGGCCCGACGACTGTCCGGGCCCGCAACGCCATCGCCTCCAGTGCGGCGAACCCGCACGACTCGTACTCGGACGGGAACGCGCAGGCGTCGGCCGCCACCAGGTGGTCGCGAAGCTCGTCGGGGTCCAGGTACCGCCCGAGCACGTGTACGCGCTCACCCAGTCCCAGCCGCGCCACCCGCTCGCGCAGCCGGCGGTCGAGGGACGTCTCGGGCCAGCCCGTGCCCGCCATGACGAGGGTGACGTCGACGCCGTCGTCCAGTATTCGCCGGACCGCCTCGACCAACTGGGTCACCCCCTTGATCGCGGCGTACCGGCCGGCGAACATGACCAGCCGCCGGCCGTCCGGGATGCCGTACAGCGACCGCACCTTGTCCCGGACGGCGGCGCGTTCGGCGCCGTGCGGGCATTCCATCTGCCACGCCCTTCCGGAGCCGTGCGAGACCACCGCCACGTCGGAGCGGCCGGCCAGGTGCGGCACGGCGGCCACGGTGGCGGACGACGGCGCCATGATCAGCCGGGCGTGCCGGGCCAGGGCGCGGCTCAGCGTCCGTCCCAGCGCCGCGACCGCGCCCCGGCTGCCGTCCCCGTGGAAGATCTCGGCGGAGTGCACGTGGTAGCAGACCGGCAGCCGGAACAGCAGTGCGCAGACCAGTCCGACCGGTGCGCACATCCAGTCGTGCACCGCGACCAGGTCGACCTTCTTCCGGGCGTGCAGCCGCCGGACGTACCAGGCGCCGGTGATGTTCAGCCGGGCGAGTGCGACCGCCATGCCCAGCCGGGAGCGCGGCAGGGGGGCGCGCACCCACGGCAGGGTGGCGAGCACGCGGCGGACGGTCGCCCCGCCGTGCCGGTACACCCGCGGCAGGCCGCGGTGCCGGGACGCGCCCACCAGATGGACATCGGTGGAGTGGGCCTCCATGCCACCGAGCAGGCCCTCGATGTAGACGCCGACGCCGCCGAAAGGAGCGGGCGGTGAGCCGGTGGCCACCATGACGATTCTCATCTCACGCCGCCTTTCTGAACACGGGATCGCCGAGGGGCCTCGTTCGGAACGACCAGGCGGAACTTCTGGGCCGCATGGTCCGAGAAGGACTCGCCGCCGGCGAGGTGGTAGGTGGGGACGGCCAGGTCGCCGGTGGTGTACACCCAGTCGAGGCGCCACAACCGGGGCAGCCGGTAGTCGGAGACGGGCCACGTGCGGGGGGCCGCCAGGGAGTTCCGGAAGCCGTGCGCCCGGGTGCCGCTCCCGAGCGAGGACAGCTCCATCCAGGGCGAGTTGAAGTCACCGGCCAGCAAGGCTGGGTGAGGGTTGCCGGCCAGGTCCGTGCGCAGCCTGCGCAGTTCCCTGAGCCGCCAGGTGCTCTGCTCCTTGAACAGCCGGTAGAACCGTCCGCTGAACGGGTCGTCGCCGATCCGGAAGGGCACCGGCAGGTGCACGTTGTAGAAGGAGACCGTTCGCCCGCCGACCCGGATGTCGGTGCGCTGGGCCTTCGTTCCCTTCCAGAACCAGTCCGTGCCGGTGCTGGGGACTCGCTGGTGGTGCGTCGCGACGACCGGCAGCCGGGAGAGGGTGAGCAGCTCGCCGTCAACGGAGATCTGGTAGCCGGGGAACTCCGCCCGCAACCGGGCCGAGTCGTCAATGCGGATCACCTGGTGGGGCGGCTCGACACCCTCTTTCCGGTACAGGTACTCCTGCAGGAGGTAGACATCGGCGTCCTGTCGTCGCAGGAAGGCGTAGAAGGCTTCCTTGTCGTCGGACATCTGCCAGTAGTCCGTTGACCAGGCGAAGACCTTGACCGACGTACCCTGGCCGCCGGTGCCCGTCCACCCGGGGCCGTAGCCGGCGAGATGAACCCCCAGCAGCAGGAGGAGAACGAGGACCGTCGTCAGCCGGCGGCGCACGGGCCGCAGGAGCAGGGTGAGCACGAGCAGCAGCAGCGGCACCGCCACCGCGGTCAGCGGAGGGGTGGCCTCGACGATCAGCCACGGCCACCAGCGGCCGGTGAGCAGGACGTGCAGGACGAGGAAGATGCCCCATGCCGTCGTGGCCGCGACGAGGAGTCGCGTTCGCGTGCACGGGCGGCTGGTCGCCGCGATCTCCCGCAGCCCGTCCCGGGACGGCTCTTCGTCGGACGTGGACAAGGTCCGGTCGTTGTCCGTCACCGGCGGTCGTTCCATCGGAACATCAGTCCTCCGTAGCCAACTCGCTGATACCGCGTCCTACGACTTCTCTGTGCTTGCGCGCCATTTCGCGCAGCGAATTCCGGTCAACAGCCCGAGGACGCCGAGGGTCGCGCCCACATGGCCCACGGTCGTGAGGGACCGGCTCAACAACAGCAGCGTGACGAGATCAGGACCACCGATGAGCACGCCGAGTGTGAGGCCGAGGACCGCCTCGCGTATCCCCAGGCCGGCAGGGGCCGGCGATACCGCTCCGACGACGGTGCTGAGCGCGAATCCGCCCACGCCGAGGGTGATCGCGGACAGCGAGGGCGCATCGAGGGACATCGCGATGACCGGCGCGTGCAGGCCGGTGCAGCACCACCCGAGGACGTAGAAGCCGATCGCTCCCGCCCAGGTCCTGGGGGCGGGCAGTGTGACCTCGTCGTCGCCACGCCGAAGCAGGCGTTGTCCGAGGCTGAGCAGTCGTCCCAGCAGCCGCGGTGCCAGCATGACCGCACCGGCGCAGAGCAGGATCGGCAGCATCAGCCACCACCTGGGGTCCTCTGCCCCCAGGCGCGGGAGGGCCAGCAGGCCGACGAGAGCCCCGCTGAGCACGGTCAGCGACATCCCCACCAGGCCCGCCGCCAGGAGTTTGGCCGCCGGCGCGCCGACCCTCCGCGCGAGCGCGGCCTGGGTGACGGCGGGCCACATCGCGCCGGGAAGATAGAGCGTCACTCCGGACAGGAAATATATCCAGGCGGCATCAGTAACGGTGAGTTGCACACCGGCGCCCGCCACCAGCCGCCGCCACGCGAAGAATCCCGGTACGGTCCCCAGCACGGTGAGCGCCGCGGCTACACCGAAGGCGCTCCAGCCGACGGAAACCAGACTGTCGCCGAGCCCGTGCCGCACGTCCCAGACCTGCCAGCAGAGGAATACGACGATGCATGCGTAGGCGATCCACTGGATGGACGTGACCGCGTAGTGGCGGATCTTCGGCGGAACCGCCATTACCGCACCAGGGTGTTCGGAGATTGCGCACCGATAACCGAGGAGTTGTCCGCCATGGGCGTGAGCTGGGTGAACAGCTCCTGATAAGCACGGAAGAAGGTTTCCGTGCCGTAGCGCCGGCGCGCCCGGCGCCCCCCCTCCGCGCGCTCTTCGGGGGTCAGGGCCGCCAGCTCGGCGATCGCGCGGGCCAACGCGGCCGGATCACGTGGCGGGACCCGGCGGCCGAAACCCGTCTCCAGTACGGGCGACCGCCCTCCCGGAAGGTCCGTGGTGACCGACGGAACGTCGGCCATCATCGCTTCGGCTTGGACGATGCCGAAGGACTCGGCCACGGAGGGCAGCGCGAAGACGTCGATCGAGGCGTAGAAGTCGTCGATCCGGCCTCCTTCGAGCAGGCCGAGCAGCCGGATGCGTTCGTCGCCTCCGATGATGGGACGTAGCCGGTGCTCGATTCCGCCGCCCGCCACGCTCGTCCAGTCGCCCCCGATCACCAGCCGCGCGTCCGGGTCGCCGATCAGCTGGAACGCCTTGATCAGATACTCGATCCCCTTGTCCTCCACGATGCGGCCGAGGAAACCGATGTGCAGTCCGTCGCCGTCGCGAAACCCCGGTTCACCGCCGCGGCGATCGAGGCATGGTGGAGCGATCCCCCGCCAGTTGCGGCGTCTCAGCAAAGACCGGAATCTCGATCCGTAAGCCTGATCGACGCTGTTCACGACCACGGCATTCGAACGACTCATGCAGATCCATGTCGAAACATCGACTGCGCGCAGGGCGGCGGAGTTGACGAGACCCGAAGGAAGCCACAGATCGATGTGATGCGTGGTCACCAGCGGTCTGCCATGGACGGCCAGCGAGATCACGGCCGCCTCCAGCATCGGCACATGGAGGTTGACGATGCTGGACCGCCGTGCCACTCGCCGGGCCAGGCTCACAAAAGAGGGGCTCACCGGCCCTCGGCCGATCCTGCTTATCAGCGGGCTTCGGAACACCGATACGCCGGCGATCTCTTCGCGGAGCGGCAGAGACGCGTCGTGCCGAGTGGCGACGACGGCGACGCGCTTTCCCCGTGCCGCCAGCCCTTCCGCCAGCCGCTGGGCATAGATGGTCAGCCCGCTCACATAAGGTGCATAGTAATTAAGCACGATCGCGACGTCGTACTCGTTGTCGTCCATGAAATCCTTTCTGTGGGTTTCGCGGGCGACCGGCACGAGCAGGCGGGCGACCGGCGACACCGCGGCATGGAGCCTCATCGCACCCCCCACGACCGGATCGCCGAGATGGCGGCCGGCTCGTTCATCGCGAAGAACGCACCGAGGGTCACGGCCCAGAGGGCGACGGCCACGACAAGGGCGCGGTCCCTGAGCAGGGTCTTCACTGGATCGCCGCCCCCGTCCATGACGAGGACCACCTGGAGGTATCGGGAGATCGCGTAGAGCGCGAACGGAGCGGATATCAGCATCGCCGCCTGGCGATGCGGCGCGATCGGTGCTTCGGTGAGCAGATAGGCCAGTGCGGAGGTCAGGCACAGCACACCGGTGAGAAGCAGCAGATGGTTGGTGAGCTCCACCGTGTATCCGCGGAGCGACGGGCGATGTGCGGCGCCGACCTCCAGGAGCTCCCGCCGGCGTTTCCCCAGTAGCAGCAGCAGCGATCCGGCGAAGATCGTCAGCAGCAGCCAGCCGGCGATGTGGATCCCCGCGGCGACGTATCCCTGGACCGCGCGCAACACGAAACCGGCCGACACCGCTCCGATGTCGAGCAGGGGCGAATGCTTGAGTCCGCAGCTGTAGGCCACGTTCAGCAGGAGGTAGCCGAACACCGGCCAGGACGTGCCGTGCGGCGCCACGAGCACCAGCACACCGAATCCCGACGTGACGACCAGGCCGTAGGAGACGACCAGGGGGAACGAGACTCTCCCGGCGGCGAGCGGGCGGTTGCGTTTGGTGGCGTGCAGCCGGTCGAGGCGCCGGTCGACGGTGTCATTCACGAGATAGACCAGCATGGAGGCCAGAACGAACACGACGACCGCCCAGCCCACACGTTCCAGGGCGGTGCCCGACCATGCCGCCGGATCGAGGAGGGCCAGCGGCACCACGAGCAGGGTCTTGGTCCAGTGCGCCGGACGGGCTAACGAGCAGATATCCCTGACCCGGCCCGCTCGGCGGTGCTTCCGTCGATCGCCATCTTCCCGGCCCTCTTTCGCCGACTCGGCAATATCCATAAGTCGCGCCCAATCCTCAGAAGAAGACCTTTGCGAGTGACAGCGCCCGTTGCCGCCATGCGTCGCCACTGGTCCGGCCGGTGCGCGGGCCGTCCGGCCGGCTCGTTCGCCACCATTCGTACGTGCGTAGAATTGCCTCCCCGTTGGAAAGTTGCGGCTCGAAGCCGAGTCGCTCACGTGCCTTGTCTATGCTGACATAGGAATCGTCGAGCAATTTTCTGAGCAGGCGTTCGTATACTGGGGAAAGGCGTGCCCGGTCGAGCGCTCGAAGCAATGTCAGCGCGGGACGCGCGGGTAGCGACACCACTCGCTTACCGTGTCCGGCGGCATCGAGGACCGCCTGGAAATCTTCCCGCAGTGTGCCGAACTCGGCCGCGCCGAGGTTGTAGGTGTCGTTTGCAACCTCCTCGTCCGCCGCGAGTACGTGGCTTATGGCTGTGACGAGGTCCTCGACGGCGAGCATCTGGATGAGCGCGTCCCCGCGACCCAGGATCGGAAAGTTGCGACCTTCGTCGGCCCATTCAAAGATCATCGCGAAAAGACCCAGGCGACCCGGTCCGATGAAGGTCTTCGGGCGTAGAATCGTCACGCACATGCCCGCGGCCCGGAATTCCTCGGCGACTTCTTCCGCTTCCGCCTTGGCGCGGGTGTAGGGGTCGACCGGCTCCCGTGGATGGTCTTCCGTGGTGGGCACGATCTTCGGCAAGCCATAGACGGCGGTTGACGAGACGTGCACGACCCGCCCCACTCCTGCCTGATGACCGGCCGTGAGCACGCTTCGCGTGCCGTTGACATTGATATCGTGGTTCTGTTCCGCCGAATAGCTCGGCAGTGCCGCAGCGCAGTGCAGGACGGTGCCCGCCCCTTTCAGCACCCTGGCCATGAACGCGCTGTCGCGGACATCGCCGATGCGATGTGAGCACCCGGGCACCGGATCGAGAGGCGGGCGCACGTCCACCCCCAGGACTTCATGCCGCTCGCGCGCGAGATGCCGGACCATGGCGCTTCCGAGCATCCCCGAGCTGCCGGTGACGACGATCCGTTCAGCCGTCACTGTGGTGCCTTCTTCTTGCGGATGGGTTCGCCGCCCGCGGGACGGCGATGGGCATGTCGGGGTGGGCGCCCTCGCCTGCCGTCGGCGCGACGGCGGTGGAGAAGACGCCGGTGCCTTGCCGCACCGTCGATCACCGCGTCCGGCGCAGGAACAGCGACGCCGTACTCGCTCCGAACGGTCCGAAGCCGTCACTGGTGTACTGCGCTGAGGTACTCACCCGGGGGAACGGCTCGTCCGGTACCGGTACACCGAGGAATTCGCACAGAGGTTCCCAGCCCGCACCGACGTCGTAGGTCAGCAAGCGGTCGGGAGGAACGGCCTCGGTGACCTGATCCGTGTGCGCCCGGAACAGCTCGACGGCACGTTCCGGCCTCCGCGCCGCAAGCGACTTCAGAGCCCGCGCCTCAAGCGTGCTCTGGAAGAGCCTGGCCAGTGGGGCGAAATCCGTACCGAGCATCGACGACATCCGGACCGCGACCCGGCCGTACGGCGAGGCGAGGTGCCGCCGTCGCCTGAACAGCGTCCGTTCCACGCTTTCCACCCAGCGCTCCGGGTCGCGCACCGTGTGCACGACCTTCGCCTCCGGGAAGTACTCGACGAGCTCGCGCCAGCAGACCGCGGCCGGCTCGCTGACCAATGAGTCGTATCCGGCGAGCAGCTCGCCCCAGTTCACCGGGCCGCCTTCGACGGCTCCGAGCAAGGGGCGGATGAACTTGGGCTGCCGGAACACGTCTGCCGCGCTGAAACACGGCCCGAAGCCGAGTTGCACCAGCGCCGCTTCGAGGGAGGTAGTACCCGTTCGGCCGAATCCGGTACCTATGACGCGCATATCCTGACCTGGCTCCTTGCTGACGAATTACTGGCTGGCGAGGGTGCAGGGAGCGGCCACGACGCCGGCCACGACGCCGGCCACGTCCGGACTCGCCGCCGTCGCCGGCCGCGCCCAGGATCCGGTGAAGCGGCGAAGAGCGCTCCGGCAATGCCGGTGGTGATGCCGCGTGTTCGCATGGCGGACTCCCCTCCCTTCGATGGGAGAGAAGTTAGAGATCACGGCCTTCACAATTGCTTCGGATCTGCTTCATCGCACGCCACACGGGGCGAGCCGGGCATCTCCGCCACTTGTTCGCGCCGGCGTGGGCCGACCGCAGAGACCGGGCCGGGTGGGTGGAACGGTCGTTACGTCAGGACGGCCAGGTGCCCTGGTCGCGTCGGGGGGCGCCGCGGAGCTCGGCGGTCTGCAGGGCGCGGGCTATGTCGCTCGCGGTGATCAAGCCGATCACGTGTCCTGCGTCGTCCAGGATGACGGCGCGGCCGTCGGTGCAGCCTGCCATGCGTGGGAGGAGGTCCGTCAGCGGCTCGTTCGGGGATGCCGTGGGGACCTCGTCCGGGGGGCACGCTATGTCCGCCAGGCGGAGGGCGTGGCGCTCTTCGGGTGGGGTTGCTCGGACGCGGTTCAGGGTGACCAGGCCGGCGAGGCGGCCGTTCTCCACCAGGGGGTATGTGGAGTAGCGGTGCGTCAGGACGACGTTGTGGATGAGCTCCTGGACCGTGGTCGCCGCGTCCATCACCAAGGGGTCGGGCGTCATCACGTCGGCGGTGCGGACGTCGTGCAGGGCGGCCTGGACGCGCGTCTGCTGCTCCTCGGCGCTCGCGGCGGAGACCAGGAAGAAGCCGATCAGGGCGAGCCACAGTCCGCCGAAACCGGCGCCGAGCACGAACTGGACGAAGCCCACGGCGATCAGGACCAGGCCGAAGACGCGTCCGGCGCGGGCGGCGGTGACGGCGGCGCCGGTGCGGTCGCCGCGCCGCCACCACAGGAACGCCCGCAGGACCCGTCCGCCGTCCAGCGGCGCGGCCGGAATCAGGTTGAAGACCGCGAGGAGCACGTTGAGGCCGGCCAGGTAGGCGAGCGTTCCGAAGAGGAGGTCCGGGGCGTCGGCGGCCGCCGCCAGCGCGGCCAGGACCGCGAAGACCGCGCCCACGACCAGGCTGGTGGCGGGGCCGACGATGGCGATGCGCAGGTCGGCGCCCGATGTCCTCGGTTCGCCGCGGAGCTGGGCCACGCCGCCCAGCAGCCACAGGGTGATGCCCTCGACCTCGATGCCGTTGCGGCGCGCCACCACGGCGTGGGCGAGTTCGTGGGCGAGCAGGGACGCCAGCAGGAGGATCGCGCTGACGAGCCCCGCCACGACATAGGCCCAGGTGGCGTGGTCCGGGTACACCTCCGGGAATCGGCCGAATGCCAGCCCGAACACCAGGATCAGCACGATCACCAGCACGCTGGCATTGAGGCCGACCCTGATTCCGGCGATATTGCCGAGGCGGATCGACTCACGCATCAGGGCTCCTCCGCATGGGATTCTCTTGTGGTCCCGTGACACGAGGTCCCGGAACCTGGTCGCATACCCGCGGAGCGGGCCCGATATGCCCCGAACGCGGGCACTTGGGGGTCAGGCGGTGATGCGGCGGCGCAGGTGGTCCTTGCCCTGCTCGGCGCCCTTGCGGCTCTCGGCCTGGGCGCGGCGGAAGAGGTCGGCCAACTCGGTGTCGCCGGCGCGCTCGGCGTCGTTGATGTAGGTCTCCAGCCGCAGCGCGTTGCTCAGGCACTGCTCGACGAACCAGATCAGGTCGTACTCCATGTCCCGGGTGCCGGTGATGCCACCGGTCTCCTGTGTCGCGCTCATGGGTCTACCTCCCTTGGGTCTCGTCGGCCGTACGGCCGATTGCGCGTCCCCTACCCGGGAGGTCAGGGCCCATTCTCGGTTCAGGGGCGCGGGGAGATCCTGATGGCCGTCCGGTTTCCCACCGATTCGCCGACCTCGATCTGGACGGAGCCGGTCTGGAGCCGTCCGCCCGCGCCGCCGACGGAGGCCGTGAAGCCGGACGGGTCGGTGACCGTGAAGGTGTCGCCGGCGCTGAGGACCGTCAGCGGGTCGGTGTCGATCGCGGCGCCGAAGCTGAGGACGTCGCCCTTCCTGACCACGACCTCGCACTCGCCGTCCCGGCAGGCGGCCAGGTTCCGCCCGTCTGCGGCCGTGCTCGGGAACGGGACGCTCTGGCTCGGCGATGCGCTGGGCGGCGGTGTCGTGAGTGGAGCGGGTGTGGGCGGGGTGATCGCCAGCTCGTCGCCTCCGCATGACGTGAGGAGGAGGGCCGGGAGCAGCGCCGGGACGAGTAGGGGGGAGCGGTTCATGGGCGTCCGTTCGGCTGTGCGCGGTACTCGTGCGGCTACTTTACGTGTCCGGCGGTACAGCGTGCATCCGGTTGACGGCGGGCGGGGTTCATGGGGTGAGGCACGTCCGGAGGGGCGTGCTCGCCTATGAGAGGGGACTTCATGGACCTGCAGCTCACCGGCCGGGTCGCGGTCGTCACGGGTGCGTCCAGGGGGATCGGGCTGGCCGTCACGCGGACGCTGCTCGGGGAGGGCGCCCGGGTGGTCGCCGTGTCCCGCAAGTCCGGGGAACTGGACGCGCTCGCCGGCCCGGACCTGCTGCACGTGCCGGCCGACCTGATGGACCCGGACGCCCCGGCGCAGGCGGTGGAGCGTGCCGTGGAGGTGTTCGGCGGGCTCGACGTCCTGGTCAACAACGCGGGCGGGCCGCCTCCCGGTACGAACCTGCCGAGGTTCGGCTTCGGCGGCCTGTCGGACGACGACTGGCGGGACATGTTCGAGTTCAACCTGTACGCCGTCGTCCGGGCGGTGCGGGCGGCGATCCCGCATCTGCTGAAGAGCGACGCGGCGTCGATCGTGAACGTCTCGTCGGGGAACGCGCGCCGTCCCGGGCCGATGAACTACGACTACAACGCGGCGAAGGCCGCGGTGACCAACCTGACGAAGGGGCTGTCGGAGGAGTTCGCGCCGCAGGGCGTCCGGGTCAACACGGTCTCGCCGGGGCCCGTGCTGACGCCGTGGTGGACGGACGAGGGCGGCGCCGCCGACATCATCGCCGGGGCCACGGGCTCCGACCGCGCCACGGTGCTGGAGCGCGGCGCGGTGGAGATGATGAGCCTCACGACCGGGCGCCTGACCGACCCGCAGGAGGTTGCGGACGTGGTCGCGCTACTGGCGTCACCGCGCTCGGCGAGCACGACGGGCGCGGACTTCGCGGTCGACTCGGGCTTCCTGAAAGAGATCTGACCCGTCGCGTGCGAGTCCCGGCCGGTGTCGGCCGGGGCTCGCGGCGCTCGTCGTCTACCCCTCGATGTCCAGGTCCACCTGATCGGTGACCCAGTCGCGGTCTGCCACCGGTGCCGACTTGGCCGGGGGACGGCTGGTGCGGGCTCATGCCGGTCAGGCGGGCGTTATCGAAGGGGGCGGATCGCATGGAACTCCGCCCATACGGCCGTGCCGTTCAGTGCGGGGTGCGTTCCCCAGCTTTTTGAGAGTGCGTCGACCAGGAGTAGGCCGCGGCCGTCCTCCGAGCACGGATCGTGGCGCACGCGAGGCCGGCCCCGGGTGCCGCCCTGATCGAGGACGGTCACGCGTAGAACGTCCTCGCCCGTGCTCACGATGACGGTCACCTCGCCGTCCCCCGTCCCGGACGCGGTGTGCTCGCAGGCGTTCGCGACCAGTTCGTCCACGCAGAGGACGATGTCGGCCATGGCTTCGTCCTCGATGTGCGGTGCCAGGCCGCGGACGAACGCCCGTGCAGTCTGTGCGGACTTCGGCACGCCCGGCATCGTGATCGTCCCGAGCAGCTTCATCTGGCCGGACCTCCGGCCCTGGTCTCACACTGCGTCATCGTTCCACTCCTTCTGGTGAGAGTCGTTCGCCAGCATGAATGGCCAGGTGAAGCCGCACAATCGCTCTCACTTACAAGGGGAGCGAAGGACTTTGGGAGTTGAGGAAGACGGGATATCCCCATCTTCATGACCGCCATGACAGCGCGTTGCCGGTCGCTCACACTTGGTGATATGCCGAAACGACCCCCCACCGTCCGCCGAAGGCGCCTCGGTGCACAGCTACGCAAAATCCGCGAAGAACGCGGCCTCACCCTGGACGAGGCCGCAGCGCTCCTCAGCATGTCCAAGAGCGCCATCAGCCGAATGGAGAACGCCCAGGTGGTGGCCCGGACCCACGAGGTCAACTACATCGCCATGATGTACGGCCTCCCGGAGGGCGACGACCTCAGATCCGCACTGGTCGGCCTCGCCACCGGCGGCCGCTCCCGCGACTGGATCAGGCATCACAAGGAGCTCAACAGGGCAGCGAACTACGGCGAATACGTCTTGCTCGAACAAGACGCCTCCGAACTCTTCTCGTACGAGGGCGACCTCATCCCTGGGCTACTCCAGACTCCGGGATATCGTGGTCATCGATGGGCTCTTGCGGAGTCTCTTCCTCGAAGAGGAAGAGGAAGTTGCCGCCTACCGAGACATTCAGACCAGGCTATGTATGGTCGCTCTGTCCGAGACCGAGACCCGCGAGCGCATCAAAAGGGCTATTCAGGACTTCAAGTCCGGCCAAGCCGAAGGGACAGTGGGTGACTTACTGGCGGAAGAGCAGCCATAGCAGCAGCGAGCCACAGACCTGCGTCGAGTGCGCGACCCTGGCTGCGGCGCCGAATGCCGTCGTCGCCATCCGGGACTCCACGGATCCGCGAGGGCCGCGTCTGGTCATGACGCCGGAGGCGTGGCGGGCGCTTCTCGTTCGGCTCAAGGACGATGCGTAGGGCCTGAGTCGGCGAGGCGGCCGCGGAGGTAGGAATCGGCCGGTTACCCTGCCGGAGCTTCGTCGTGTGCCTGCGGAGTCGTCCAGCCGCAGGCTTCCGCGATGGCGGCCGGGTCCCAGTAGAAGGGGCGGCATTCGAGCATGCGCCCGTCCCGGAGCCGGATCAGCTGGAGGATCAGCGCCTCGACCTCGCGGCCGGTGGCTCGGGCGCGGAAGCGCACCCGGTTGCGCACGACGACGGTGTCCCCATCGACCCAGTGCCGCTGATCCAGGAATTCCATCGACTCCCACACCTCGCTGAAGCGGGCCAGGAAACGCTCCATGCCGTCGCGGCCCCGCCACGTCCCGCTTCCGGTGAACGGCAGCCCCGGAGCCTGATGCAGCACCACCTCCGGATCCAGGCACGCGGCGGCCTGCTCGTAGCTCGCCTTGCCGTACCCGCCCGCGGCCACATACGCCGCCTCGGCCGCGTAGAACCGCTCCATTACCGCCCACGCGTCGCCCGAACCGCCCGAAGCCGCCATGGCCATCACCCGCTTCTCTCACCGGCATCACCCTCCGAACCCCGCCCGGGCGGGGTTGGTTGCGGGGTGCCGGTGCCTTACAGGTCTTTGACGTAGCGGTGGACCGGGACGGGGACGGTGCCGGTCGCGGTGGGGGCCTGGTAGGTCAGGGGGCCGGTGTCGCGCCAGCCGTGGAGTTCGTAGAAGCGGCGGGCGCGGGTGTTGCCGGGGACGACCGCGAGCCACGTCTGCGGGTGCCGGCCTCTGAAGCGGTCCTCCGCGGCCTGGAGGAGGGCGCCGCCGACGCCTTGGCCGCGGGCCGAGCCGTCCACGGCCAGCTGGACGACCTCGCCGTCCTCGTCGCCGAGGATGATCAGGCCGAGGAGGACGTCCGCGGCGGCGACGGCGACGAGGGTCGTGGCCAGGTACTTCTCAGCGTGGGCGGTGAAGTGCTCGGGGCCCCGGGCGGCGACGAGTTCCGCGGGGACGTGGCCGTCGTGGCCGTCGTGCCAGGCCGCCCGCCAGAGCGGGGCGAGGGCCGGCAGGTCCTCCCGGCGGGCGGGCCTCACGATCATTTGTCATCTCCTCCTGAAGCGAGGGGTGGTCCCGTCATCCTTCACCGCGGGCGGCCCGGCGTCAGGACGGCGGCCGCTGCCGCCGCCACGGCCGCGGCGACCGCGGCGACGGTGTAGCCGTTCGTGAAGCCGGTCAGGACGGTTCCGGCGAGGCTCGCCGCGGCGACGCTGGAGATGACGGCGGCGCCGATGGACGCGCCGAACTCGTGGAACGTGCTGACGATCCCGGAGGCGATGCCCGACTCGTGCGGCGCGACCTGGCCGAGCGCGGTCGCCGAGGCGACGACGAACAGCGCGCCGGTCCCGGCGCCCGCCACGGCGGTGCCGATCGTCACCGTCACCGGGTCGAGCGAGAACGCCGGGACGGCCATGCCGGCCGCGGCGACGAGCAGGCCCGCCACGGCGAGGCGCCGCGCGCCGGCCTTGGCGATGGCCCGGCCGGTCATGTCGGCGCCGAGCATCGTCGCGACGGCGACCGGGAGGAACAGCAGGCCGGTGCGGAGGGCGCCGTAGTCCTGCGCGTGCTGGAAGTAGAACGTGCCGAGGAAGAACACCGCGATCATGAGGGCGGTCGCCATCAGGATCAGGAACGTCCCGGTGGCCACGGGGCGGCGGAGCAGGAGCGCGACGTCCATCATGGGGGACTTGGCGGTCCGCTGCCTGAGCACGAAGGCCGCGTAGCCGACCGCGGCCAGCAGGACGAGCAGGCCGTTCGCGCCGGAGAGCCAGCCGTGGTCCCCGGCGCGGATGAAGGCGTAGATCAGGGACGCGGACGAGGCGGTGACCAGCACGGCGCCCAGCACGTCCAGCCGCGGATGCGGCGCGGTCACCTTCTCGGCCGGCAGCATCCAGGCGAGCGCCGCGAGGATGACCAGTCCGATGGGGACGTTCACGTAGAAGACCCAGGGCCAGCCGGGGCCCGCGGTGAGCAGCCCGCCCAGGAGGACGCCGAGGGCGGCGCCGCCTCCGCCGAGCGCCGACCAGACGCCGAGCGCCTTGTTCCGCTCCTCGCCGTCGAACAGGTGCACCACGAGCGACAGGGCGGCCGGGGACATCAGCGCCGCGCCGACGCCCTGCGCGATACGTCCGCCGAGCAGTGGGGCGGCCGAGCCGGCGAATCCGGTCACCAGCGACGCCGCGGTGAAGACCAGCAGGCCGGCGAGCACGACGCGCTTCGCGCCGATCAGGTCGGCGGCGCGCCCGCCGAGGAGCATCAGGCCGCCGAAGGTCAGGGTGTACGCGCTGACCGTCCAGGTGACGGCCTGGCGGCTCAGTCCGAGGTCGGCCTCGATGTTCGGCAGCGCGATGGCCACCACGGTGACGTCAAGGATCAGCATGAGCTGGGCGACGCCCAGGAATCCGAGAATGCGCCACCTCAACGGGTTGGGCGCGCGCTGCGGCGCTGATGGGTCGTGGACGTTCTGCGTCATCACGGTCTCCCTAAGTCGTACATCGATATACGAGTTATGAGTGGAGAGTAACACGTACACCGCCGTACGAGTTAGGGTGCGGACATGACCACGGCCACTCCTGGACGGCGCCGGCGCGCGGACGCCGAGCGCAGCATCGCCCGCATCGTCTCCGCGGCCCGCGAAAGCCTGAGCCGGGACCCGAGCGCGAGCATCGACGACATCGCCAAGGCCGCCGGGGTGGGCCGGATGACGCTCTACGGCCACTTCCGCAACCGGGCGGAACTGATCGAGGCCGCCCTGGGCGAAGCCCTGCGCGCGGGTGAGGAAGTGCTCTCGGCCGTCGATCTCACCGGGGACGCGCGGGAGGCCCTGACCCGGTTGCTGGAATCGAGCTGGTCGCTGGTGGCCGAGTCCACGGCGCTGCTGGCGGCCGCGCAGGGGACCTTGCCGGACGGACGCGTCCGCCAGTTGCACGCCGCTCCCGCCGAGCGCGTCGAGGACCTGCTCCGCCGGGGCCAGGATCAGGGCGTGTTCCGCACCGACCTGCCGATGTCCTGGCTGGTCAGCGTCATCCAACACGTCCTGCACGGTGCCGCGGAGGAGAACCGGGTCGGTCGCCTGCGCCCGGAGGAGACCCCCGGCGTCGTCGTCGCGACCGTGCAGTCGATCCTGGCCGTCCCCCCGGCCCGCTGACCCCGCGCCGGTATCGGCGCAGGCCGTTCACCTTCTCTACGACGTCGTGAAGTGAACGCGGGCGGCGTGGAGGCCGTATGTGGACAGGAGGGTGGAGGGGGAGCGGGCGGGCTGTGATCTTTTGAGTGCGGGTCCCCCTGTTCGCCGGGAGCGGGGCGTGCTCGGGGATGGGGGGTTGCGGATGCGGCGGCTGGTGGCCTCGCTGCTGGTGTGTCCGGTGCTGCTGGGCTGCCTCGGCCTGGCGGGGTGCGGCGGCGCCGAGGACGCGTCGATCGTCGCGAAGACGACGCTGGTGGCGGGGGTGCGGCCGGATCTGCCCGGGATCGGTTTCCGGCGGGCGGACGGCACGTTCGAGGGCCTGGACGTGGACGTGTCCCGCTACCTGGCGGAGCGGATGGGGAAGAAGGTCCGCTTCGCCCCGGCCCTGGCGGCGGACCGGGAGCGGCTCCTCCGCAGCGGCGAGGTCGACATGGTGCTGACGTTCTGGCTGGAGCCGGAATGGCAGCAGCGGCTCGCGTTCGCCGGGCCGTACCTCCTGTCGTACCAGGACATCCTCGTGCGGAACGACGAGC
Organism: Actinomadura sp. 7K534; assembly: GCF_004348575.1. Classification (NCBI taxonomy): domain Bacteria; kingdom Bacillati; phylum Actinomycetota; class Actinomycetes; order Streptosporangiales; family Thermomonosporaceae; genus Actinomadura; species Actinomadura sp. 7K534. The sequence goes on along the minus strand of NZ_SMKB01000084.1, from coordinate 1,243 downwards.
GGGACGTGCGCGACGTCCAGGACCTGAAGGGGCGGAAGATCTGCGCCGTCGTCGGGTCCGGGGCCGCGGAGGCCGTGACCGTGGAGCGGCAGGTGGCGGCGATTCCGGTGGCCGCCCGGTCCTACGACGACTGCATGACGATGCTCGGCGACGGCCGGATCGACGCCGTCACGACGAACGACACGATCCTCGCGGGCCTGAAGACGCGGCAGGGCGGGGACTTCCGGCTGCTGAACTCCCGGTTCGGCGAGCGGCGGACGGGCATCGCGATCCGCAAGGGCGACCCGGACGGGTGCGAGGCGCTCAACAAGGCGATCACCGAGATGTACCAGGACGGCACGATGTCCGGGTTCATGCGGAAATGGTTCGGCTCATCGGGCCTGAAGCTGTCGGACGTGGACGTGCCGCAGTTCGAAGGCTGCCTCTGACCACCCGCGCGGTTCAGGCGGGCCCGCCCTCCGCGTTCGCGGCGTTCTGGTCCACGGGGTCGCCGTTGGTCCCCTTGTCCCCGCCTTTTCCGGAGTTCGGGTTCGGTGGGGTGGCGTTGTTGCCGGAACCGCGCGGCGGAAGCGGGACCGCCGGTGTCGGGCGCTGCCCCTGCCGACCCGGCACGCTCTCCCCGCCGGGATCGCCGGGCGGCTCAGGCGAAGCGGACGGCCGCTGCATGGAGGGTGGCGCACCGGGGTGCGGCGAATCCGGGGGCTGCGTGCCCGAGGTCGGTGAATCCGACGGCGGTGGACTGGAGGGCGCCTCCGAGAGGGGATTGCCGTGGAAGGCCGGGTCAGTGTGCCGGCCCTTGCTCGTCTGCTCGTCGAGTGTCGGGGAGGCGGGGGCCGCCGGGGCGCGTCCCGGGATGTGGCCGTTCATCGCGGCGTAGGCGGCGGCGCCGCCGGTGAGGATGAGCGAGCCGCCGACCAGGACGAGCGCCTTCACGGTGAGGAGGCGGCGCAGGGCCGCCATGCGGGACGTCCGCGCGGAGCGCCGGGCGGCCTTGAAGGCGGTGACGGCGGCGTCCTCGCCGGCGAGTTCCCCAGGGCGCGCGGGGGCCGAGGCCGCGGCCAGCAGGGCGTGCAGCCGGGCGTGGTCGTCCGCGCCGCCGAGGACGCGCTCGGCGGTCCTCCGGTCGAGGTCACCGGCCCCGTTGTGGTCGCTCATGTCACCCCTTCAGCGCCGGTTCCGCCGTTTTTGTCACGGCGCAGGAGGGGGCGTACGTCCCCCGCCAGCCGGGCGGGCGGGACGGCGT
>NZ_SMKB01000554.1:0-511 GCF_004348575.1 Actinomadura sp. 7K534 | reverse complement strand
GGGTGGGGCTCGGCTGCGTTGCGCTGGGGTATGTGGGACTGCAGGCGGTCACCGGCGGGCTCGGGGTTCCGCTCGATCTGGACGAGGCCGTTTACGCGAGCCAGTTCTCCGGCGACGTGCCGCGGACGCCGTTCGCGGCGCACCGGTCCCTCGGAGAGGGGCTGCTGGCCGCGCCGGTCACGCTCTGGACGTCGGACGTGACGCTGATCCGGGTGTACTTCGCCGTACTGTCGGCCGTTCTGCTGGTGCTGGCCTTCTGGCCGTGGTTCAAGGTGCTGGACCGGGCGAGCGTGCCCGTGGCGGCGGCGCTTTTCGCGGTGCCGTGGGTTTCTCTGCGGTACGGCGCCACCGTGCTGCCGAACATGCCGGTCGCGCTGGGGGCCGTCGCGGCCGTTGGGGTGCTGGCCGCGGGCGGGCGCCGGGCCTGGGCCGTGTTAGCGCTGATCATCGCGGGGGTCGGGCTGCTGCGGCCCACGGATGCGGTGTGGCTCGCGCTGCCGCTGTTCGTGGC
>NZ_SMKB01000083.1:0-27884 GCF_004348575.1 Actinomadura sp. 7K534 | reverse complement strand
CCCCAAGCCCGACCCCAAGCCGGATGCGGGGGCCGCGGACGGCGACCGCGAGCCCACCGCCGAGCGGCCGCCGCCGTACCAGGGCACCTACGGCGCGCAGCCCGGACAGGCGCCGCCTCCCCCGGCGCCCGGACACGGCACGCCCCCGGCGCCCGGGTACGGGCCGCCCGCCGCCGCCCAGCACCCGGGCTACGGACCGCCCCTCCAGCCGCATCCGGGCGTCGCCGGCCCCCGGGACATGCTGGCCGGACGCTGGGCCCGGCTCGGCGCCGCGATCCTGGACTCCCTCATCCTCGCCGTCGTGTCCGTGCCGGCCATCCTGTTCTCCGTGCGCTGGGACAAGATGCAGGAGTCCATCGAGTCCGGTGAGCCGATCGCCGACCCCCTGGACCTCTACAACATCCCGCGGCTCATGGTCGGATACGCGATCGCGTTCGCGGTGGGCTTCGCGTACTTCACCGTCATGCACGCCAGGTCCGGCCAGACGATCGGCAAGAAGGCCCTCGGCATCCGGGTGGTGAGCGCCGCCGACCACTCCGCCGTGAGCTGGGGCCAGGCCATCGGCAGGCAGGCGTTCGTGTACGCCATCACGATCGTCACGACCGCGCTCAACTTCTTCGTGGCCGCCGGAGCCGTCCTCGGGCTGCTCGGGCTCTTGGACACGGCGTGGATCCTGTGGGACGAACGCCGGCAGGCGCTGCACGACAAGGTGGCGGGGACGCTGGTGGTGAAGACGGCGCCGTGGATGCCCAACCCGTACGACAAGTCCTGAGCATCCCCGGTACGGGCAAGCTTTGATCTTCTTTGCGCAAACTCTGCGGTGCCCCCGGACGCGGGGAGTTTGGACGGCGGCGGCGCGGCCACCCTTCCGGCATGACGCAACCGCCGAACGACCCCGCGTCCGGAGGAGAGCCGGAAGACTGGCCGCAGGGCCCTCCGCAGGGCCCTCCGCAGGGTCCCGGCCGTCCTGGTCCGCACGGTGGTGAGCAGCCCTACGGGGGACGGCAACCGTACGGCGGCCAGCAGCCTCATGGAGAGCAGCCCTACGGAGAGCAGCCCTACGGAGAGCAGCCCTACGGAGAGCAGCCCTACGGGCAGCAGCCCGGGTACGGGGGGCTGCCGAAGTACCCCGGCCAGTCCGGATACGGCGACGAGCCCGGGTACGGCACCCCGGCCGGCTACGGCGGCGCGGGCGGCTACGGCGATCCCTCCCAGGAACTGGCGAGCCGCTGGGCGCGGCTGGGCGCGGCCATCGTGGACATCGTCCTCGTCGGAATCGTCACCAGCCTGATCTCGCTGCCGTTCGTCGACTGGGGCAACGTCTTCGACGACAGCACGCGCGGGTCGGTGTACTCCTCCAACGCCCAACTGTCGAGCAACGCGATCGGTGTGGTGCTGGGCTTCTTCTACTACTGGCTGATGCACGCCAGATGGGGGCAGACGCTCGGCAAGAGGCTCCTGGGGATCAGGGTCGTCCGGGAGGACAACGGGCAGGCGATCACCACGGGGCAGGCCGCGGGCCGTTCCGCGTTCTACAGCGTGCTCGGCGGCATCTGCGGCTGCATCGGCCTGATCAACGTCGTATGGATCCTGTGGGACCCGCGGAAGCAGGCACTGCACTGCAAGGCGGCGCGCACCGTCGTCGTCAGGGCGAGCCCCAACGCCCCCGATCCCTACGCCCAGCGCTGACCGGGAGCGGCTCGGAGTTGCCCTGCGCATACCCGGCCGGGCAGGCTTGGCGCGTGCATAAGGCCGGAGAATCCCCCATCCGACGCCGCCACGGCTCGCGGACCGCGTTCCGTGGTGCCGCGGGACTGGCCGCGCTCGCCGTCGCGGGGTCGCTGACCGCGGCCTGCCAGCTGACCCCCTTCGACGACGAAGCGGGCTCGTCCGGCCCGCCCTCGGGGTCGGCCGCGACCGGCCCGGCCGGGCCGACGAGCGCGGGCGACGACTACGTGCCGGGGGACGGCAACGGCGGCTACGACGTCCAGCACTACTCGCTGAAGCTGAACATCGACCCGAACGCCGGCGAGCAACTGAAGGGCACCGCCACCATCACGGCGAAGGCGACGGAGCGGCTCGCCCGCTTCAACCTGGACCTGAGCGGCCTCAAGGTGGCGTCGATCAAGGTGGACGACGCCCCGGCGCGGCAGCAGCGCGGCGGCAGCGAGCTGGAGGTCACCCCGGCGAAGCCGCTGCGGAAGGGCGCGCAGTTCACCACCGTGATCGAGTACTCGGGGACGCCGGAGCCGGTGTCGGATCCCGTGCTCGGCACCTACGGGTGGATCCGCACGTCCGACGGGGTGTTCGTCGCGTGCCAGCCGAGCGGGGCGCAGACCTGGTTCCCGAGCAACGACCACCCGAGCGACAAGGCCACGTTCGACTTCGAGATCACGGTCCCGCAGGGGCTGACGGCCATCGCCAACGGCGAGCCGGCGACGCCGCCCACCGGGACCGGCGGTGACGCGCCCGGCCTGCCGGGCGCCCCGCCGAGCACGGGTCCGGGCGGGCCCCCGAGCACGGGCGTCCCGGGAGTCGAGCCGATCGGGCACCGGGCGCGGACGACGTCCAAGTGGCACGTCAAGGCGCCGATGGCCACCTATCTCGCGACCGTCACCGTCGGGCGCTTCGACGTGCGGACGGGGCGCACCAAGAGCGGCGTCGAGGTCATCAGCGCGGCGGACCCGACCCTCTCCATGGTCAACCTGGACGCCTTCCACGGCCTGAACACCGAGATCACCGACGAGTTCGCCAAGCTGTTCGGCCCCTACCCGTTCGACTCCAGCGGCGGGCTGGTCGACAACGCGGAGGTCGGTTTCGCGCTGGAGACGCAGACCAGGCCGGTGTACGGGTCGTTCGGGGCCGAGCCCACGATCGTGGCGCACGAGCTGGCGCACCAGTGGTTCGGCGACAGCGTCAGCGTGACCGGGTGGAAGGACATCTGGCTGAACGAGGGCTTCGCCACCTACGCCGAGTGGCTGTGGGAGGAGAGGAGCGGCGGCCGGACCGTCCAGGAGCAGTTCGACGAGCGCTACAAGAGCCCCCTCGCGAAGGACCTGTGGGACCACCCGCCCGGCGACCCGGGCCGCAAGCAGATGTTCGGCCGCTCGGTGTACGACCGCGGCGGGATGACGCTGGTGGCGCTGCGCGGACGGGTCGGCGAGGAGACCTTCTACAAGATCCTGAAGACGTGGGCGGACGAGAAGCGCCACTCCAACGCCACGACGCCGCAGTTCATCGAGACGGCGAACAAGGTCTCGGGCAAGAAGCTGGACTCGTTCTTCGACGGCTGGCTCTACGAGAAGGGCCGGCCGGCCAGGTAACAGGGTCCACATCCGGTCACAAAAGGCACCTCATGCTCGCGTATTCGAGACCAAGTCGCGCTTGAACCGTTCCCGGTCAGGAGAAAGTCTTGATCACGGCCGTCGTGACGGAGCGGCGGCCGTCACCGAGGAGCACCGAGGACGAGGCCGATGAGCACAACCCCCAGAGCCTTCGCCGCCGTGACGCTGGGCGTCGCCGCGGCTCTCACCGTGTCGGCGGCGCCCGCGAGCGCCGCGGAGCGGTTCACACCCGGCGCGCCCGGCGCCGGCGACCCCTACTTCCCCGACATGGGGAACGGCGGCTACGACGTCGCCCACTACGACATCGGGCTGAAGTACGACCCGGCGACGAAGGGGATCCGGGCCGTCACCAAGATCAAGGCCCGGGCGACGCAGAACCTGTCCCGGTTCAACCTGGACTTCCTCGGCCCCCTGACGATCTCGTCGCTGAAGGTGGACGGGCACAAGGCGTCCTTCAAGCGGACGGGGGCCCAGGAACTCGTCATCACCCCGCGCAAGGGGCTGCGCAAGCACCGGCACTTCACGGTGACCGTCGCGTACTCGGGCGTCCCGCAGCCCATCAACGACGCCACGCTGGGGACGTCGGGCTGGATCCCGACGGCCGACGGCGCGGTCATGGTCAACCAGCCGTTCGGCGCCGCCACCGTCTACCCGGTGAACGACCACCCGACCGACAAGGCGACGTACACGTTCACGCTCACGGCGCCCAAGGGCCACACCACGCTGTCCAACGGCGACCTGCGCGGCACGTCGACCAAGGGCGGCTGGACGACGACGCGCTGGGTCATGCGGCACCCGATGGCCAGCGAGCTGTCGATGCTCGCGATCGGCAAGTACGACGTCATCACCGGGCGGACGGGCGACGGCGTGCCGAACCTGACCGCCACCGACCGGGCCCAGGGCGTCAAGCCGGAGGACGCGCGGAAGTTCCACCGGCAGACCGCCGAGATCCAGGACTTCCAGGCGTCGCTGTACGGCCGCTACCCGTTCACCTCGACGGGCGGGATCGTGGTCAAGGGCGGCTTCGGGTACGCGCTGGAGACCCAGGGCCGCCCGGTGTACGACCTCGGCCGCCGGCCGGGCGCCATCCCGAGCGGCTCGCTGGTCGCGCACGAGCTGGGCCACCAGTGGTTCGGGGACTCGGTCACGCCCGAGCGGTGGGCCGACATCTGGATGAACGAGGGCTTCGCGACGTACTCCGAGTGGCTGTACGCCGAGAAGTTCGAGGGCACGCCCGTCCAGGAGAGCTTCGACGCGGTCTACGCGACGCCCGCGGACGACGGCCTCTGGAAGGGCGTCGTCTCGGACCCCGGCCGCGACCACATCTTCGACGGTCTCGTCTACGACCGCGGCGCGATGGCCGTGCACGTCCTGCGCCGGACCATCGGTGAGAAGGCCTTCTACCGGCTGCTGAGGGAGTGGCCGGCGACGTACCGCTACGGCAACGCCTCGACGAAGGACCTCGTCCGCTTCGCCGAGCGGCTCTCGCACAAGAAGCTGGACGCCTGGGCCGACGCGTGGCTCTACTCCGAGGGCAAGCCGTCCCTCTGATCGCTCGTTGACTTGCGGCGTGTCGTCGTCATGAGCGTGCGGATGGCGACGACACGCCGCAGGTGAACGTTCGTTCAGCTGAGGGTGAGGGTGTAGCCCTTCTCGCGGAGGCGGCCGATGACGTCCTCCGAATGGCCGGAGCCGCGCGTCTCCAGATGCATGAGGACCTCGGCCTCCTCGACGTGCAGGCGGGCCGCGACCCGCTCGTGCATCACGTCCAGGACGTTCACGCCCAGCTCGGCGAGCTCGCTGAGCAGCGTCACCAGGGCGCCCGGACGGTCCTTCAGCCGGCAGCGGACGACCAGGTAGCGTCCCGCGCCCGCGAGCCCGTGCCGCAGCACTTTCGACAGCAGCAGCGGGTCGATGTTGCCGCCCGACAGTACGACCACCACCGGCGGCTCGACCGCGTACCCGTGCTCCAGCAGCGCCGCGACCCCGGCCGCTCCCGCGGGCTCGACGACCTGCTTGGCGCGTTCGAGGCACAGCAGCAGCGCCTGGGAGATGGACTCCTCGGTCACGGTGACGACCGCGTCCACCAGCTCGGTGAACATGGCGTGGGTCAGCTCGCCGGGGCGGCCGACCGCGATGCCGTCCGCCATCGTCGGCTCCACCGCGACCGGCACGGGGCGGCCGGCGGCGAGCGAGGGCGGGAACGCCGCCGCCCGCTTGGCCTGCGCGCCGAGCGCCTTGATCTGCCGCCCGCCGGTCTCCTGCGCGACCCCCTTGGCCGCCGCCGCGATGCCCGCCAGCAGGCCGCCGCCGCCCACCGGGGCCACGATGGTCCGGACGTCCGGGCACCCCTCCATGATCTCCAGGCCGATCGTGGCCTGCCCGGTGACGACGTCGGGGTGGTCGAACGGGTGGATGAGCACCGCGCCGGACTCGTCGGCGTACTCCTGCGCGGCGGTGAGGCACTCGTCGACGGTCGGGCCCGGGAACACGACCTCGGCGCCGTAGCCGCGGGTCGCGGCGATCTTGGGGAGCGGCGCGCCGACCGGCATGAACACGGTCGCCCGGCAGCCGAGCATGGCCGCGGCGAGCGCGACGCCCTGCGCGTGGTTGCCCGCGCTTGCCGCCACCACGCCGCCGGCGCGTTCGGCCTCGGTCAGCCCGGCGATCCGCGCGTACGCGCCGCGGATCTTGAACGAGCCGGTGCGCTGCAGGTTCTCGCATTTCAGCAGGACGGGGCCGCCGATCTGCTCCGACAGCACCCGGGACGGGATCAGCGGGGTGGGCACGACCACCTCGCGGAGCAGCTTCCGGGCGGCGCGGACGTCGTCGACGGTGACGGCGTCCTCTGGCCGATAGCTCATAGATGCCTCCCGCGGGGGACGGGACCCCGCGATCCGATCCTCGCACCCGCCGCGCTCAGCCCGCACTCCAATAGCGGTCTTGCGCGAACACCAGGGCGGCGGCGCCGACGAGCCCGGCGGTCTGCCCGAGGCCGGCGGGGACGATCCGCACCCGGCGCGCGAACTCCATCCGGGCGTGCTCGCGGAACGCCTCCTCCAGCGGCTCGAACAGCAGCTCGCCCGTCTGGGACACGCCGCCGCCGATCGCGGCGACCTCCAGGTCGCACAGGTGCGTCGCGGAGGCGATCGCGACGCCGAGGGCGCGCCCGGCCCGGCGCAGCGCGGCGACGGCGACCGGGTGGCCGCCGCGTGCGTCGGCGGCGAGTTCGACGCCGGTGGCGTCCGCGCTCTCCCGCCGCCAGCCCTGCTCCCGCGCCCAGGCGACCAGGCCGGGGCCGCGGGCGACGGCCTCCAGGCAGCCGCGCCCGCCGCACGCGCAGGGCGGCCCGCCGGGGTCGACGACGACGTGGCCGATGTGCCCGGCGTTGCCGCTGGCACCGTTGATGAGCCGGCCGCCGAGGATGAGGCCGCCGCCGACGCCCGTGGACACCACCATGCCGAGGACGTTGTCCCGGCCGCGTCCCGCGCCGAGCCAGTGCTCGCCGACGGCGACGCAGATCGCGTCGTTGTGGATGCGGACGGGCAGCCCCGGATAGCGGTCGCGGAGCCTGGCGCGCAGGGGGAAGCCGTCCCGCCACACCGGGATGTTGAGCGGGGACACCTCCGCGGCGGGCCACGTCATCGGCCCGCCGCAGCCGACGCCGACGCCCGCGAGGGCCGGGTCGCCGGCCCCGGCGACGAGCTTGTCGAGCAGCACCTCCAGCGCCCGCCACAGCCCCTCGGCGTCCAGGTCCGGCCCGGCCGGGGTCGCGGCGCGGTCGTAGGCCGCGATGCGCCCGCCCGGTTCGACGAGCGCGGCGGCGAGCTTCGTGCCGCCGATGTCCACCGCGAGGACGGGCGCGCCCGCACCGGCCGCCGGGCCCGGCGCGGGCTCCGCCCCGGGATCCGCCCCGGGGCCGGTCAAGCCGGTTCCCCGGCCCGGCCGAACGCCAGGATGGACGCGGTGAAGCCGTGCACGTGGTTGCGTCCCGCGACCGGGCCGATCTCGCCGGCGCCGAAGAAGCCGCCCACCCCGGCCGGGCCGAAGGCGCGGTCGAGGACGCGGGCGTCGTGGTCGGAGTCGGCGAACATCGCCTGCCCGCGCCCGTTGCAGGAGAACAGCAGCGCGCCCTCGACCGGACGCATGTCGAACCTGTCGAGCAGGGCGGCGAGGTCCTGGTCGGCGGCGCCCGCGTCGCGGACCTGGAACCGGACGGTGCGGCCCACGTCCACCACGTCGCCGATCGCGATGGCGCCGCTGTCGGTGTCGGCGCCGACCACCCCGCGGACCAGGAAGTCGCCGTGTTCGTGCTCCTCGGCGTACTCGTCCATCGCGACGCCGATCAGCAGGCCGCGTCCGGCCAGCTCCTGCTCCTCCTCCGGGAGCCCGAGGACGACCTGCTCCAGCTTCTCCAGCGCGGGCACGCCCGCCAGCTCGTACAGGACGTTCTCCTCCGCCCTGGTCACCACCATGTCGGGCCCGATCGGGCGGGCGCCCTGGCTGACCACGGTCGCCGCGGCCACCGACCCGCCGATGACGACGCCGACCGCGCCGTCGCGGTAGACCTCCCCGCCGACGAACAGCCGCGTGTCGCCCCGCTCGCGCCCCTCCGCGAGCCCGCCGACCAGCGGGAGACCGGGCAGCGCGTCGTCGGAGCGCTCGACGAACGCGTCCACCGGGAAGGTGTACGGGTCGGTCAGCAGCACGCCGACGACGTCGTCGTCCCGCGCCTCGGGCATGCCGACCACGATCAGCCGGTCGTCGGCCTTCAGCGTCTCCAGCCGGAACGGGTCGAGCCGCGCGCCCGGCAGCACCGCCGCCCACGCGCTGACCGCGCCGGCCTCCTCCACCCCGCGCCCGGCGCCGATCACCCCGGACGCGGTGCAGCCCAGCAGCACCGCGGGCCCGGCGGCCCGCGCCGCGGCCGCGGCGGCCGCCTCGAACACCTCCGGGTCCTCGCCCGTCATGAAGACGCAGACCAGGTCGGGCGCCGCGCTGAGCGGCGCGAGAGCCTGCTCGACCGCCGACACGGCCGCCTCGCACAGGTCGGGTCCGGAGGCCAGGCCATCACCGAATCGCGCCATGGGCGCCGCCTCCCTCACTGCGTTTCGCCGCTCCGTTCACACGCACAGTGTCCCCCGCGGCGCGCCGCCCACCCAAACATCGCCCGATCCGCACAGGACAGGACACTCGCGGACGAACCCACCGGCGCACGAATCCTCCGCCGGGGTGCGATTCCGCGTACCGGCGACGTAATGTCGGTCGCGTGCGTTCATCCACACCGCGTGAATCCCTACCCAGCGAGGCCACTCTGGGCGAGTTGCGCACCAGCGGCCACGTCCAGCGGCCGGTGAAGGCGGAGATCCGCCGCAACCTGCTCGCCCGGATGCGATCCGGGGAGCCGCGCTTCCCGGGCATCCTCGGCTTCGACGACACCGTCCTGCCCCATCTGGAGCGCGCCCTGCTCGCCGGGCACGACCTCGTGCTCCTGGGCGAGCGGGGGCAGGGCAAGACACGGCTCATCCGCACCCTCGCGGGGCTGCTGGACGAGTGGACCCCCGTCGTGGCCGGCTGCGAGATCAACGACCACCCGTACGAGCCGGTGTGCGTGCGCTGCCGGCGGCTGGCCGCCGACAAGGGCGACGACCTGCCGATCGAGTGGCGGCACCGGGACGACCGGTACGGGGAGAAGCTCGCCACGCCCGACACCAGCGTCGGCGACCTCATCGGCGACGTCGACCCGATCAAGGTGGCCGAGGGCCGGACGCTCGGCGACCCGGAGACCGTCCACTTCGGGCTCGTCCCCCGCACCAACCGCGGGATCTTCTCCATCAACGAGCTGCCCGACCTGGCCGAGCGGATCCAGGTGGCGCTGCTGAACGTCCTGGAGGAGCGCGACGTGCAGGTCCGCGGCTACGCGCTGCGGCTGCCGCTGGACGTGCTGCTCGTCGCGTCCGCCAACCCGGAGGACTACACCAACCGGGGCCGCATCATCACCCCGCTGAAGGACCGCTTCGGCGCCGAGATCCGCACCCACTACCCCCTGGAGCTGGACGCCGAGCTGGCGCTGATCCGCCAGGAGGCCGACTTCGCCGACCTCGCGGGGCTGCCCGCCGAGGTGCCCGACCACCTGATCGAGATCATCGGGCGGTTCACCCGGCTCGTCCGGGAGTCGACCGCGGTGGACGCCCGGTCGGGGGTGTCGGCGCGGTTCGCGCTCGCGGGCGCCGAGACGGTCGCCGCCGGCGCGGTGCGGCGCGCGGCGCTCGCCGGCGAGGAGCACGCCGTCGCGCGGGTCTGCGACCTGCCCGCGGTCGTCCCGTCGCTGATGGGCAAGGTGGAGTTCGAGGTCAGCGAGGAGGGCCGCGAGCAGGAGGTGCTGGAGCACCTGCTGCGCCGGGCCATCGCCGAGACCTACCGGCGAACGCTCGGTCCCGCCGACCTGAGCGGGCTGCTGGACCGGTTCGACTCCGGCGACAGCGTCGAGTCGGGCGAGCTGGTCGCGGCGACGGAGCTGCTGCGCCGCATCGGGCAGGTCCCCGGCCTCGCGAAGATCATGGAACGGCTCGGCATGAGCGGGGAGTCCCCCGGCCAGGCCGCGGCCGCACTGGAGTTCGCCCTGGAGGGGCTGTTCCTCACCCGCCGGCTGTCCAAGGACGTCGCGGAGGGACGGGCCGACGGGACGGCCACCTACCGGACCTGACGCCCGGAACCTGACTTCTCCACCTGCGAGGAGATTCGATGAGCCGATACCGCTACGGCGCCTACGAGGACGGGCCCGACCCGCTCGCCCCGCCCTACGACGTCCGCGACGCCCTCGACGCGATGGGCGACTCGGTGCTCGACGGCACCCGCCCGGACGAGGCGCTGCGGGACCTGCTCCGGCGCGGCCTCGGCGACCCGCAGGGCCGGATGCCGAACGTGCGGGGGCTCGACGACATGCTCCGCCAGGTGCGCGAGCGCCGCCGCGCGCTGCGCGACCGGGGCCGCCTCGACGGGACGCTGGAGGAGGCGCGCGCGCTGCTCGACACCGCGATCGGGCAGGAGCGGGCCGAGCTGTTCCCCGACCCGGGCGACGAGGCGCGGCTGCGGGAGGCGGAGCTGGACACGCTGCCGTCCGACACGTCCCAGGCGATCCGGCGGCTGTCGGACTACGACTGGCGCTCCGACGCGGCCCGGCAGACGTTCGAGCGGCTGAAGGACCTGCTGCGCCGCGAGGTGCTCGACGCGCAGTTCCAGGGCATGAAGCAGGCCCTGGAGAACCAGGACCCCGCGGCCATCGAGCGCGTCAAGAACATGATGGGCGCGCTGAACGAGATGCTCGACCGCGATGCCCGCGGCGAGCACACGCAAGAGGACTTCGACCGGTTCATGGACGAGTACGGGGACATGTTCCCCGACAATCCGCAGAACCTGGAGGAGCTGGTCGACTCCCTCGCCCGCCGCGCCGCCGCGATGGACCGGCTGCTCGCCTCGCTCAGCCCGGAGCAGCGCGCGGAGCTGGCCGGGCTGATGGAGCAGGCGATGCAGGACGCGGGCCTCGCCATGGAGATGACCCGGCTGGGCGACGCGCTGCGGACCCTCCGCCCCGACCTCGGCTGGGGCCAGGCGGAGCAGATGACCGGTGAGGACCCGCTCGGCATGGGCGACGCCACCACCGCGCTCGCGGAGCTGGCCGACCTGAGCGAGCTGGAGGCGGCGCTCGGGCAGGACTACCCGGGCGCCCGGCTCGACGACATCGACGAGGACGCCGTCCGCCGCGCGCTCGGCCGGCAGGCGGTCGACGACCTCGCCGCGCTGCGCCGCATCGAGGCGGAGCTGGAGCGGCAGGGCTACCTGCGGCGCAACCGCGGCAAGCTGGAGCTGACGCCGAAGGCGGTGCGCCGGCTGGGCGAGACGGCGCTGCGCCGGGTGTTCGCGCAGCTCACGACCGGCCGGCAGGGCGACCACGACCAGCGGGACGCGGGCCAGGCGGGCGAGCTGACCGGGGCGAGCCGGGAGTGGCGGTTCGGCGACGAGCAGCCGCTCGACGTGGTCCGGACGGTGAGCAACGCGATCCGCCGCAGCGCCATGGAGGACGGCGCGCGGCCCGCCGCCCCCGTCGACGCGCCGGCGGTCTCCACCCTGAAGGTGGTGGAGCCGGCACCTCCCGATACCGGCGGCCTGAAACCCGGCGGGGTGCGGCTGGGCGTGGACGACTTCGAGGTGCACGAGACCGAGCGCCGGACGGGCGCCGCCGTGTGCCTGCTGGTCGACCTGTCGTACTCGATGGTGCTGCGCGGGACGTGGGCCGTCGCCAAGCAGACCACGCTCGCCCTCCACACGCTGGTGACCAGCAAGTTCCCGCAGGACGCCATCCAGATCATCGGGTTCTCCAACTACGCGCGGGTGCTGCACCCGACGGAGATGGCGGGCCTGGACTGGGACATGGTGCAGGGCACCAACCTGCACCACGCGCTGATGATCGCGGGCCGGCACCTGGACCGGCACCCCGACTTCGAGCCGATCGTCCTCGTCGTCACCGACGGGGAGCCGACCGCGCACCTGCGCCCGGACGGCCGCTCGCTGTTCGACTACCCGCCGTCCACCGACACGCTCGTCCTCACGCTCGCCGAGGTCGACAAGATGACCCGGCGGGGCGCCTGCATGAACTTCTTCATGCTCGCCGAGGACCGCCGCCTCGTCTCGTTCGTGGAGGAGGTCGCGCGCCGCAACGGCGGCCGCGTCTTCGCACCCGACGCAGAGCGGCTCGGCGAGTACGTCGTCAGCGACTACCTCCGGGTGCGGCGCGGCCGCCGGTAGCGGGGCGGAGGGGCTAGGGTCGGCGTCATGTCGACGTCCGACCACCTCCTGCTGTTCCTGCACATCGGATTCGCGATCTTCACGCTGGGGCCGCTGACCGCGGCGACCATGTCCACCCCGCGCTACATCCGCAGGCGCAACGTGGTCGTGCTGCGCTACCTGAACCGCGTCACCCAGATCTACGGGGTCGCCAGCCTGGGGATCTTCCTGTTCGGGCTGCTGCTCGCCCAGGGCGACCTGGCGGAGGTGTGGCTGTCGGCGTCGATGACGCTGTTCATCGTCGCGCTCGTGCTGCTGCTGATCGTCGAGCGCGACCAGCGGAAGGCGGTGCACCTGCTGGAGGTCGCGGCCGAGAAGGAGGGCGCGGCGCCCGCCGGGCCCGCCTCGGAGGACGAGAAGGGCACCGGCAAGGACACCGGGAAGGCCGCCCGGCCCCGCGCGGGCGACGACATCGCGCAGGTGGAGCGCGGGCGGATCGCCGCCATCTCCGGCGTGGTCGCGCTGATGTGGCTGGTGATCCTGCTGCTGATGGTCTGGAACGGCTGACCCGGGCGCCGATCCGGCCGCCCAAGGCCCATCCTAGGAACCGGGCCTCAGCCGCTCCTTGAGCCAGGCCAGGATCGTCGGGTAGGTCTTCTCCCCGGCCAGCAGCCCGGACGCGTGCATGTCGCCGTCGAGGCCCTTGACCGTCGCGGGGACGCCCGCCGCGGTCAGCGCGCCCGCCAGCGCGTTGCTGTGCGAGATCGGCACGAAGTCGCCGGCCGTGTGCATGAGCAGCATCGGCGCGTCACCCGTCGAGGCGTGCGACGCGGAGTTGGAGTCCTCCAGCTTCGCCAGGCACTCCTCGTCGGCGGAGACGCCCGGGACGCAGTTGAGCAGCGCGGTCACCGCCCCGCGCAGCTTCCGCTGGCTCGGCGTGGCGGTCGGCTTCCCGCCGTCGTGGTAGGCCAGCGACGGGCTGGTCACCGGCGACAGCGCGACCACGCCGCGGACCTGCGCGGAGCCCGTGCCGAACGTGCCGAGCTGGGTCGCGAGGTGCCCGCCGGACGAGGCGCCGACGACGGCGACGCGCTGCGGGTCGAGGTTCCACCGCACGGCGTTGTCCTTGAGGAAGGCGAGCGCGGACATCGCGTCGTCGCGCTGCGCCGGCCACTGCGCCCGCGGCGCGAGCCGGTAGTTCGCCGACAGCACGACGAAGCCCTCTTCGGTCAGCCGCCGCGCGAAGTACTTCCACCCGGCCTTGTCGCCGTGCAGCCAGTACCCGCCGTGCAGGATCAGCACGGCCGGGCGCGGCGCCGCCCCCGGCTCGGTCTTGCGCCAGTAGACGTCGACCCGCTGGGCCCGGTCCTTGCCGTACGCGTACGTCCGCGCCCTCGGCAGCTCCGGCGTGACCATGACGGCCTCGGCGGAGACGGTCCCGTCGGTCTCGCCGTCCGGCTCCACCGGCTGCGACGTGCCGGACGCGGTCGGCTCCTGCGACCCGGGGGCGCCGGTCGTCGGCGCACCCTCGGGCGGCGTCGTCCCCGGCTCCCCGCCGGGCGGGGCGGAGGGCGACGCCGGGGCGGACGCGGGCGGCGTAGGCGCCGGTGACGTCGCCTGGGCCCCACCCGGAACGGCTACGGCGGAGACACACGTCGCGGCGAACGCCGCCCCACAGACCAGAACTTTGCGCACCCCGGTCCCTTTCTTTACGAGCCTGGCGCGCCGAGTATAGAGGCTTGATCAGCTCGCGTGGGCGAGAGCCCGCTCAAGATCCCGCAGAAGATCACCGACGTCCTCGATCCCGACCGACAGCCGCACCAGATCGGCCGGCACCTCCAGCGGGGATCCGGCGGCGGACGCGTGCGTCATCCGCCCCGGGTGCTCGATCAGCGACTCCACGCCGCCGAGCGACTCCCCCAGCGTGAACAGCTTCGTCGCCTCGCACACCCGGACGGCGGCCTCCTCGGACTCCATCCGGAACGAGACCATGCCCCCGAACGCCTTCATCTGCTTGGCCGCGACGTCGTGGCCCGGGTGGCCGGGCAGCCCCGGGTAGAGGACCTCCCGGACGGACGGGTGCCGCGCCAGCATCTCCACGATCCGCTCGGCGTTCGCGCAGTGCCGGTCCATCCGCACGCCGAGCGTCTTGATCCCGCGCAGGGTCAGCCAGGCGTCGAACGGGCCCGCGACGGCGCCCATGGCGTTCTGGTGGAACGCCAGCCGCTCGCCGAGCTCCGCGTCCGACACGATCAGCGCGCCGCCGACGACGTCGGAGTGGCCGCCGATGTACTTGGTGGTCGAGTGGACGACCACGTCCGCGCCGAGTTCGAGCGGGCGCTGGAGGTAGGGCGAGGCGAAGGTGTTGTCGACGACGAGCAGCGCGCCCGCGTCGTGGGCGACGGCCGCCAGCGCCGCGATGTCGGCGATGCCGAGCAGCGGGTTCGTCGGTGTCTCCAGCCAAATGATCTTCGTCTGCGGGCCCACCGCCGCCCGCACCGCCTCGATGTCCCCCAGCGGCACCGGGTCGAACGCAACCCCCCAGGGTTCGGCGACCTTCGCGAACAGCCGGTAGGTGCCGCCGTAGGCGTCGTTGGGGATGACCACGTGGTCACCTGGGCGGCAGACCGCGCGCAGCAGCGCGTCCTCCGCGGCGAGCCCGGACGCGAACGCCAGCCCGCGGACGCCGCTCTCTATCTCGGCCAGGCACGTCTCAAGGGCGGTACGGGTCGGGTTCGCCGACCGAGAGTACTCGTAGCCGCCGCGCAGCCCGCCGATTCCGTCCTGCTTGTAGGTGGAGACCTGGTAGATCGGCTTCACGACCGCCCCCGTGGTGGGGTCGGGTTCCTGGCCCGCGTGGATGGCCAGGGTCTCGAAGCCTCGCTGAACCTCGTTGTCCATGGGTACGAGGCTATCCACCCCGCTCCCCTCCTAGAGGATGAGGTGCTCCACCGGAGGTATCAGCCCGCATTTCAGCGCTGCGGGTGACCTCAAAGGCCCGCGGTATCTCTACCGTTTTAGAGGTACTCATCGAACTCTGATCTCCCTTCTCCCTGATTAAGGAAGCCCCCATGTTCGCTCGGCTCGCGCGCTTCGTCGTGAGACACCCGTGGTGGACGATCGCGGCCTGGCTCGCGGCCGCGGTCGTCATCATCGCCTTCTCCCCCAAGCTGTCCACCGAGTCGGACCAGGGCGAGTTCCTGCCGTCCGGGTACGAGTCCGTCCAGGCCGTCGAGCTCGCCGAGAAGGCGTTCCCCCAGCAGGCGGAGATGTCCGCGCTGATCGTGGTGCAGCGCTCCGACGGCGGGAACCTCACCCCCGCCGACAACGCCAAGGTCGCCGAGGCGGCCAAGGGGCTGTCGGCCAAGACGTACCCGACGGTCCAGGGTTTCGTCACGAGTCCCGAGGCGATCGCCCCGAACAAGTCCATCCAGCTCATCACCGTGCCGATGAAGATGGCGACGGGTGACGAGGCCCAGAAGCAGAGCCAGGCGATCAAGGACATCCGCACCGACTTGCCCAAGCAGCTCGGCGACGGCCTTGAGGCCAAGGTCGGCGGCGAGGTCGCGACCTGGGTCGACAACGAGGACTCGTTCACCCAGTCGTTCATGCTCATCACCGTCGCCACCTTCGCCCTGATCATCGGGCTGATCCTGCTGATCTTCCGGGCGCCGCTCGCGGCGATCCTGCCGATCATCGTGATCATCGCGACGGAGCAGATGTCGATGGGGCTGATCGGCGCGGCGTCCAAGCTGCTCGACTTCACCGGCGACGACAGCCTGCAGATCATCCTGACCATCGTGATGTTCGGCGTCGGCGCCGACTACTACCTGTTCCTGCTGTTCCGCTACCGGGAGCGGCTGCGCGCCGGCGAGGACCGCAAGACCGCGCTCATCTCCGCGGTGGAGCGGGTCGGCGAGGTCATCACGTCGGCGGCGGCCGCGATCGCGGTCACGTTCCTGGTGCTGATGCTGGCGTCCTTCGGCATCTTCGCCGCCTGGGGCCCGTCGCTCGCCATCGGCGTCGTGGTGATGGGCATCACGTCGCTGACGCTGTTCCCGGCCATCCTGTCGCTGATCGGTCCCGCGGTGTTCTGGCCGTCGAAGTCCTGGAAGAAGCAGCCGAAGGGGACGGTCGCGGCGCGGCTCGGCCGGACGGTCGGCGCGCGCCCGGCCCTGGTCGCCATCGGCGCCGGTGCCCTGCTGGTCGCGCTGGCGTCCGGCTCGATCGGCTTCAAGTCCGACTACGACTTCCAGTCCAGCTTCCCGCAGGACACCGAGTCCGCCCAGGCCACCGTGGACCTGAAGAAGGGCTTCCCGGCCGGCCAGACCACGCCGGTCGAGGTCATGGTCCGCTCGACCGACGGGCAGCCGCTCACCAAGGCCGAGCTGGACGCCTGGGGGCAGCAGGCCAAGTCGCTGCCCGGCATCGGCGGCGTCCAGCCCGCCCTGGTCAGCGAGGCCGACCCCACCATCGGCCAGGTCAACCTGGTGCTCAACGGCAACCCCGTCGACAACGACTCGATCAACCACGTCAAGAACGAGCTCGGGCCGGCCGTGCACGACATGGCGCCCGCGGGCACCGAGGTGTTCGTCGGCGGCGAGACCGCGATCTACAGCGACATCAACAAGGTCGTCAACCGCGACCTGTCGGTGATCCTGCCGGTCGCCGGGGTGCTCATCGCGCTGATCCTGCTGGCGCTGCTGCGCTCCGTGGTCGCCCCGCTCTACCTGGTCCCGGCGGTGCTGCTGGGCTTCGCCGCGACGCTCGGCTCGGCGGTGTACGTCTTCCAGGGCCTGCTGGGCGAACCCGGGGAGGTCTTCCACCTGCCGATCATGCTGTACCTGTTCGTGCTGGCCATCGGGACCGACTACAACATCCTGATGACCGCGCGGCTGCGGGAGGAGGCCAAGGCGGGCCACGAGCCGCGCAAGGCCGCCGCGCTGGCGGTCGAGCACGGCGGCCCGACGGTCGCCGCGGCCGGGCTGATCCTCGCCGGCACGTTCTCGGTGATGCTGCTCGCCAAGGTGTCGATGCTGCAGCAGATGGGCTTCTCCATCGCGCTGGGGATCGCGCTGTCGGCCTTCATCATGGCGATCTTCCTGGTGCCGGGCGTCACGGCGCTGCTGGGCCGCAAGGCGTGGTGGCCCGGCCACGGCGCCGACTCGCAGAAGGCGCCCAAGCCCGCCGACACGCGGGAGGACTTCATCCCGACCGGGGCCCGGTGACGCCGGGACCCCCCTGAACGCCGGGTTGCGGAGCCGGCCCGAAACGCCGCCCACCGGTCGGCTCCGCAACCCGGCACCCTCGAAGGAAGCGCCGGAGACCGCCGCGGTCTCCGGCGCTTCCCTTTCGCGTCAGCTGGCGGCGGACAGGAAGGCGAGGAGGTCCTGGCGGGTGACGAGGCCCTTGGGCTTGCCGTCCACGAGCACGACGGCCGCGCCGGACTTCTGCAGTACGCCCACCGCCTCGCTCACCGGCTCCCCGGAACCGAGCGTCGGCAGCGGCGGCGACATGTGCCGCTCGACGGGCTCGGCCAGCTTGCCGCGCTCGCCGACGAGGATGTCGAGCAGGTCCCGCTCCCGCACCGAGCCGACCACCTCCGCGGCCATGACCGGCGGCTCCTCCTTCATCACCGGGAGCTGCGACACCTCGTACTCCCGCATGATCGAGATCGCGGTCTCCACGCTCTCGTGCGGGTGGACGTGCACGAACTCCGGCAGCGTCCGGCCCTTGCGGGTGAGCACCTCGCCCACCCGCGCCTCCTCGGTGGACGGGATGAGGAACCCGTAGTCCGCCATCCACTCGTCGTTGAAGATCTTGGTGAGGTAGCCGCGGCCGCCGTCCGGCAGCAGCACCACGATCACCGCGTCCGGCTCGGCCCGCGCGGCGACGCGCAGCGCGGCGACGACCGCCATCCCGCAGGACCCGCCGACCAGCATCGCCTCCTCGCGGGCCAGCCGCCGGGTCATGTTGAACGAGTCCTTGTCGGACACCGCGATGATCTCGTCGCAGATGTCGCGGTCGTAGGTCTCGGGCCAGATGTCCTCGCCGACGCCCTCGACCAGGTAGGGCCGGCCGGTCCCGCCGGAGTACACCGAGCCCTCGGGGTCCGCGCCGATGATCTGCACCCGGCCGCCGGAGACCTCCTTGAGGTACCGGCCGGTGCCGCTGATGGTGCCGCCGGTGCCGATGCCCGCCACGAAGTGCGTGATGCGCCCCTCGGTCTGCTCCCAGATCTCCGGCCCCGTGGTCTCGTAGTGCGACCGCGGGTTCTCCTGGTTGGTGTACTGGTTCGGCTTCCACGCGCCGGGGATCTCCGCGGCCAGCCGGTCCGACACCGAGTAGTAGGAGTCGGGGTGCTCCGGCGAGACCGCCGACGGGCAGACCACGACCTCAGCGCCGTACGCGCGCAGCACGTCGATCTTGTCCCTGGCGACCTTGTCCGGGCAGACGAAGACGCAGCGGTAGCCGCGCTCCTGCGCGACGATGGCGAGCCCGACCCCGGTGTTGCCGGACGTCGGCTCGACGATCGTCCCGTTCGGCCGCAGCTCGCCGGAGCGCTCGGCGGCGTCGATCATGCGCACCGCGATGCGGTCCTTCACCGAGCCGCCGGGGTTGAAGTACTCCACCTTGGCGAGCACCTGCGGCCGGCCGCCGGCCGTTCCCCCGTCGATCACCTTGCGCAGCCGAACGAGGGGGGTGTTGCCCATCAGTTCGACGAGCGAGTCGTGTACGTGCACCGCGACATCCTTGTCGGTCAGTATGCCGATCTGAGCGTTGCGCCCCTGGTCGGCCCGCATTTCGCGCGGGTTCCCGTGGACGCGGGTCCGGTTGGACACCCGCTTCGACGGTAGCCGAGAGCGGAGGCCGCAGGCATCAACGCCCGGGGCCGGGGGTAGGAACTTAATCACGGAGGGTCAGCGACGCATGTGGAGAGCATTCACGGCACGCCGCATCGCGGCGGCCGCGGCGTACGGCGGTGGCGGCATCACGGCCCTCGGCGGCCTCACGTTCGGGCTCGTCGTGGCGGAGGCCAAACTCGCCCGCCGGCTGATCACCGCGACGCCGGGCGCCGACCCTCCGGTCGCCGACGGGCTCTACGGCGGGACGCACGGCGGCGCCCCGCTGTCCCTCGTCATGCTCGGCGACTCCACCGCCGCCGGGCTCGGCGTGCACCGCCCGGACGAGACGCCCGCCGCGCTGCTGGCCACCGGCCTGTCGGCGATCGCGGACCGGCCGGTCCGGCTGACCAACGTGGCCCGCTCCGGGTCCCGCTCGGACGCGCTGTCCGGCCAGGTCGACCGGGCCCTGCAGACCCGGCCCGACCTCGCCGTCATCATGATCGGCGGCAACGACGTGACGGCGCGCGTGCCGCCCGCCGAGTCCGTCCGCCACCTCGGCTACGCGGTCGAGCGGCTCCGCGCCGCGGGCAGCGAGGTCGTCGTCGGCACCTGCCCCGACCTCGGCACCGTCAAGCCGCTGATGCAGCCGCTCCGGTACATCGCCCGCCGCGCCAGCCGCCAGCTCGCCGCCGCGCAGACCATCGCGGTCGTGGAGCGCGGCGCCCGCTCGGTGTCGCTCGGCGATCTGCTCGGCCGCGAGTTCTCCGCCGACCCGCGCTCGATGTTCAGCGAGGACCGCTACCACCCGTCCGGGCGGGGGTACGCGGCCGCGTGCGCCGCCGTCCTGCCGTCGATGGCGTCCGCGCTGGGCCTGGAACCCGAGGTGGCCGACCGGCCGGCCGACATCCTCCCGGTCTACCTGGCCGCGGCCGAGGCCGCGGAGCAGTCCGGCACCGAGGTCCGCAAGGCCCCCACCGGCCGCCGGGCGACGCTCCTGCCCCGCCGCCAGCCACCGGAACCGGACGCCGAGAAGGCCAGGACCTGACCCTGGCGGCGCCTGGGCCGGCCGCCGATGAGAACCGGGGCTCGTCCGGTCACCGGTGACGAGCCCCGGCCGTTCTCCGTGCCCGCCGGGCCGGCGGCGCGTGGAGTCCAGGGTCGGACACCGGCCGCCCGCCCGCATGGGGCCGATGTCACCACCGAGCCGGGAATCCGCAGGTCTGTGTATAAGCCGACCACCGGTTGCACCGCCAGGACTGGGCAGGGGCACATGTACGCGGACGCGGGCGGGCGGTTAGATTTGCGGGTAACCGGTGAGTAACACCGCACGGCCGCTGAGACAGGAGACCCGCAATGCCCGAGGCAGTCATCGTCGCCACCGCGCGCTCGCCGATCGGACGCGCCTTCAAGGGGTCGCTCAAGGACATGCGGCCCGACGACCTCACGGTCCAGATGGTCACCGCCGCGATGGCCCAGGTCCCGCAGCTGGATCCGAGCCAGATCGACGACCTGCTGCTCGGCTGCGGGCTGCCCGGCGGCGAGCAGGGGTACAACATGGGCCGGGTCGTGTCCGTCCTGATGGGCTGGGACAACGTGCCCGGCGCGACCATCACCCGGTACTGCTCGTCCTCCCTGCAGACGTCCCGGATGGCGCTGCACGCGATCCGCTCGGGCGAGGCCGACGTCATCGTGTCGGCGGGCGTCGAGACCGTGAGCCGCTTCGCCAAGGGCAGCAGCGACGGCCTTCCCGACACGCAGAACCCCAAGTTCGACGAGGCGCAGGCCCGCACCGCGAAGGCGGGCGAGGGCGGCGCGCCCGTGTGGCGCGACCCCCGCGAGGACGGCGCCCTGCCCGACATCTACATCGCGATGGGCCAGACCGCCGAGAACGTGGCCGGGCTGCGCGGGATCAGCCGGCAGGCGCAGGACGAGTTCGGCGTCCGCTCGCAGAACCTCGCCGAGAAGGCCCTCGCCAACGGGTTCTGGGAGAAGGACATCACCCCGGTGACGCTCCCGGACGGCTCCGTCGTGTCCAAGGACGACGGCCCGCGGCCCGGCACGACGTACGAGAAGGTCTCGCAGCTGCAGCCGGTGTTCCGGCCGGACGGGACGGTCACCGCCGGGAACTGCTGCCCGCTGAACGACGGCGCCGCCGCGGTCGTCATCATGAGCGACACCAAGGCCGCCGAGCTCGGCATCACCCCGCTGGCCCGCATCGTGTCCACCGGCGTCACCGGCCTGTCCGCCGAGATCATGGGCCTCGGCCCGGTGGAGGCGTCGCGGCGCGCGCTGGAGCTGGCCGGCATGACCATCGACGACATCGACCTCGTGGAGATCAACGAGGCGTTCGCCGCGCAGGTGCTGCCGTCCGCCGAGGACCTCGGCATCGACCTGGACAAGCTGAACGTCAACGGCGGCGCGATCGCCGTCGGCCACCCGTTCGGGATGACCGGCGCCCGGATCACCTCCACGCTCGTCAACAGCCTCAAGTTCCACGACAAGCAGTTCGGGCTGGAGACGATGTGCGTGGGCGGCGGCCAGGGCATGGCGATGATCCTGGAGCGCCTTTCCTGACGTCCGCCGCGGCCGCTCGCGGGCGGCCCGCACGAGTACTCCGCAGCGCGAAAGCGCGGGACGGCCTTCGTGCGGGCCACCTGCGCGTTTCCGGGGATCATCCCCGTTATCGATGATCTACGTTACGTAATGGATAGGTCGGCGTTAGGGGGTTGTCACGTGCGGGTTCCTGTTGCAGAGTCAGCAGGAAGAGCCCCGCGACCTGGAGGTGCCAATTGTCACTGAACCACTCGCCGGAGACGCACAGCAAGCTGATCGCCCGCATTCCGCAAGTCACAGGACGTGACATCCCCGAGTGGTTCACCGCCATCGAGAACGGCCCGTCGTTCACCCGCTGCGAGGAACGGAGCCACTGGCTCGCCGAGGAGCACAACCTCTCCCACGGCTACGCCTCGGCGCTGGTGCGCGAACACGAGCGCACCCGCCGCGCACGGCACTACTGAGCACCCTGTACCACTGAGCACTCTCGTCCCGCCCGCCGCCGGGCATCCGGCGCGGCGCCGCGGACGAACCAGCCGACCGGGCCCGCCCGCCGACCGGCCGATCCGCCGGGGCCGAGGACGGCCCGCCAGCAGAACTTCATACCGTCGCACCGGACGTGGCGGGATCCCGCCAACGGACGCCCCCGCAGTCGTGCCGCCGAGCCGCGCCACGACCGTGGCGCAGAGATCCCGCACAGATCAGCCCCACGCCGTTCGGCGTGGGGCTGATCAATGTCCGAGCACGCGAGCGCGTGACCTGACCGGGGAGGCGCTGCCGGCTAGTCCCTGCCCGCGTAGAGGTAGCTGAGCAGGCGGAGCATCTCCAGGTAGATCCAGACGAGGCTCAGCACGAGGCCGAACGCGCAGTACCAGGCGAACTTCTCGGGGGCCTGGACGCGGATGCCCTCCTCGATGGAGTCGAAGTCCAGCAGGAGGAAGAAGCAGCCGACGAGGATCGCGACGACGCTGAACACGTAGGCGAGCGGGTTGCCGGGGTCGCGGATGCCGAGCCCGTCGTCGCTGCCGAACATGTACATCACCATGTTGATCAGCATGAGCGCGAGCAGCGCGCCGCCGGCCGCGATGGTGAACTTGACGAGCTTGGGCGTGACCCGCACGATGCGCAGCGCGTACACGGCGAGCGTGGCGGCGAACGCCAGGGCGGTGCCGATCACGGCCTGGAACACCACGCCGTGGTACAGGTCGTTGTAGGCGTGGCTGATGATGCCGACCAGCACGCCGTACACCGCGGCGAACGCCAGCACCATCGGCGCGTTGGCCTTGCGGCCGAACGTGATGAACGCCCAGATCCCGATCTGGGCGATGAGCGCCACGACGAGGACCGGGACGGCGAGGCTCGGCGGCACGAGCACCCACGCCACCGCCGCCGTGAGCACCAGCGTGAACAGGGTCATGACACCGCGGACGACGACGTCGTCCATGGTCATGGGCCTGGTGGGGGCGGGCGGCGCGTAGCCCGGCCCCTGACCCGCGTACGGCGGGGCGCCGTATCCGGGTGCGCCCTGACCGGGTGTGCCGTACGCCGGCGCGCCGTAACCGGGCGCGCCGTATGCCGCACCCCCGGCCCGCTGGTTGAAGGCGTTGCCCCGGAACGCCGGGTTCCTGCTCTCCATAGAGCCCTCCACTTCGGCCGACCTGGCCGCCCATTCTATGCGGGGACGGCTCTGTGTGATCAGCCGGACCTGCCGAGCGTCGGGGAGACGTCAGTGCCCCTGGTCGGACTCGAACCGACACGATGGCTCTTTTAGGGAGCCCGCCTCTGCCATTGGGCTACAGGGGCGGCGTCATCATATCGAGTCAGGGGCCGGTCACGGTGGGTCCCGCGGACCGGAGTGCACCCCCCAGACCGCCCTAAATCCGGCGTTTCGCATGGATCTCATACCGGCCTGTCCGGCCGTTCTCGCAGGCCAGCGCGGACGCGGCCAGGTAGAGCAGCCAGACCCGCGCGCGACCGGGTCCGGCCAGCTCCGCGCATTCGTCCCAGTGGTGCTGTAGGCCCGTGGCCCAGGCGCGGAGCGTGCGCGCGTGGTCCTCACGCAGCGTGGTCACGGCCGGCACCTCGAGGCCCGCGTCTTCGAGCTCGTCGGCGAGCGCGCCGAGCCGCCGGGGCTCGGCGCCGTCCGGGACCAGGTAGCCGGCCGTGATCGCGCGCCGCCCGCCGTGCGGGGCGGGACCGCCGGTCGACTCCTCCAGGACGAGCCGCCCGCCGGGCGCGAGCAGGCCGGCCAGCCGGGACGCAGGACGGCCGACGGACGCCGCGTCCGCCAGCCCGACGATCGCGTCGTAGGGCCCGTCGCCCGCCATGGCCAGGTCCCAGCCGCGGGCCTCGACGGCGGCACCGGCCGCGGCGGCCGCCGTGCGCACGCGCTCGGCCTGCCCGGGCGTGCGGGCCAGGCCGACGACCCGGGCGCCGTGCCGGCGGGCGGCGTGCAGGGCGAACGCGCCCCAGCCGCAGTTCAGGTCGAGGATCCGGGCGCCGGGGAACAGCCCGAGCCGCTCGGCGAGGGCCTCGTGGGCGGTTGACTGGGCCGTGTCAAGGTCGGCGGCCCCGGCCCATCGCCCGGTGCCGTGCGCCAGCCCGTCCCCGAAGATCCGGGCGAAGAACGCGGTCGGCTCCCCCGGCGGGGCGGCGTCCCCGTTCCCGCGCTCCTCGGGCGGCGCCTTCGGCTCGGGGCCGACGGCGCCGAGGGTGACGGCGGTGCGCACGATGTCGCGCTTGTCGTCGCCGCTCAGCCGGATCGGCCCGTCGCCGGCGCCCATCACCCGCTGGACGGCGTCGAGCGCGGCGAAGACGTCCCCCTCGATGTCCAGCTCACCGGCGACGTAGGCCCGGACGAAGCCCAGCTCGCCGGGCTTCCACAGCAGCCGGCGCAGCGCCCGCCGGTGCCGGACCACGTACGCGGGGGCGGCGGCCGGGCCGATGGCGCTGCCGTCCCAGGCGCGGACCCGGATCGGCAGGTCGTCCGCGCTCGCCCGCTCCTCGCCCAGCATGATCTTGGTGAGCAGCGGGACCAGCCGGGCGGCGACGCCCGCGCCGGCGGCCGCCTCCGGGGCCGGCGCGGACGGCTCCGCCCGCGTGTCGTTCCAGGTGGCGTCTCCGTCGTGCATGGTGAGGGCGCCTCCTCCGCGGGCGATGCCGCCCGGTCACGCGGTCACGGTTCGACGGTTCGCACGGGTCACACGTCCCGGCGCCGGCCGGCCGCGAGCTCGAACTCGAACCGCGGCGCCTCCAGCTCGCCGAGCGAGACGATCTCGCGCCGGAAGAAGGAGGCGAGCGTCCAGTCCACGGTGATCCGGAACTTGCGGTTGACGGTCGGCATCCGAGAAAGATGGTAAGTGCGGTGCATGAACCAGGCGGGGAGCCCGCGCAACTTGATCCCGTAGACGTTCGCGACGCCTTTGTGCAGGCCAAGGCTCGCCACCGAGCCGACGTAGCTGTGCGCGTACGGCTTTCGCGGCTTCCCCCGCACATCCGCCACGATGTTGTCACCGAGGCGCTTGGCCTGCCTGACCGCGTGCTGGGCGTTCGGTGCCGTGAAGTCGCCGGTGTCGGTGAGGTCGGGGACGGCGGCGTTGTCGCCCGCCGCGTACACGTGCTCCAGCCCCTCGACGGTCAGCTCGGCGGTCGTGCGGATGCGTCCCTTCTCGTCCAGCGGCAGGTCGGTCTGCTTGAGGACGGGGTGCGGCTTCACCCCGGCCGTCCACACCAGCGTCCCGGCGTCGAACTCCTCGCCGTCGCTGAGCACGATGTGCCGGCCCTCGGCGGACTTGAGGAGCGTCTCCATCTTCACCTCGATGCCGCGGCCGCGCAGCGCCTCGGCGGTCCAGCGGCCCATCTCCGGCCCCACCTCGGGCAGGATCCGGGCGGTCGCCTCGACCATCAGCCAGCGCATCTCCCCGGGGTCGATCGACGGGTACCACCTGCATGCGTCCCGCGCCATGTCCTCCAGCTCGGCCATGGCCTCGACGCCGGCGAACCCGGCGCCGACGAACACGAACGTCAGCGCCCGCCTCCTGACCTCCTCGTCGTCCGGGTTGGACGCGGCGATGTCGAGCTGGTGCAGGACGTGGTTGCGGAGGAAGATCGCCTCTTCGATGGTCTTGAACCCGATCCCGCACTCGGCGAGGCCGGGGATCGGCAGCGTCCGCGAGATCGAGCCGAGGGCGACCACGAGCATGTCGTAGCCGATCTCCCGCTCCGGGACCCCGGCGGTCCTGGTGCCCGCGGGCTGGACCGAGACCCGCCGGGCGGCGTGGTCGATCCGCGTGACGTAGCCGTTCATGATGCGGCAGCGCCGGAGGACCTTCCGGAGCGACACCACGACATGGCGCGGCTCCAGGTTCCCGGCCGCCGCCTCGGGGAGGAACGGCTGGTAGGTCATGTACGACTGGGGGTCGATCACGGTGACGGCCACGTCGCCGCGGCGCAGCTCCGCGCGCAGCTTCTTCTGCAGCCGCAGGGCCGTGTACATGCCGACGTACCCGCCGCCGATGATCACGATGTGCTTCGCGGAGTCCGTGGAGCGTTGGGAAGGCATGTCCGGAGCGATACCCGGATATGTGGCACGCTCACCACTTCGCCCGGTTCGTGAACTTCATCGACGGGTCCGGCATCTCACCGGATGTATCACCAGAAAGACGGTGGGACAGGGCCGGACGGGGGCGTCAAGCGGCCCGGAACGGCGCGGCCGGTGGGGGACCGGCCCGCCGCCGGGTCGCTCGGCCAGGCCCTGTCCCGCCGTCCGCTGCTCTCAACGGGGGAAGGGCGAGCATGGGGACTCCGCTGCCGAAGATCATCTGGGGGGCGCTGGCCGCCGCCGCGGTCGCCACCGCGATCGCGGGATGCGGCCCGGCCGAGAACGCCGGTCCCGCCGCGGCCGAGGCCGGCGGCCCGGCGACGCCGACCGGCTCGACGACCGCCGGCGCCCCCGGCTCGGGCACGGGCACGGGCACGGAGCCCGGCTCTCCCGGGACGGGAGCGCCCTCGGGCACGCCGTCGGACGTCGACGCGCCCACCACCGGCCCCCCTGGCGGCGGGAAGGCCGGCGGCCCGGGCGGAAAGACGCCCGTCGGCGAGGCGCCCGGGGTCGCCGGAGCCGGCGCCGGAGGGCCGCGCTGCACCGGCGCCATGCTGAGCGCGGGCCTCATCAACAGGTACTTCATCGAGACGAACCGCTACGTGACGCTGGTCCTGACCAACACGTCCGGGACGACCTGCACGGTCCGCGGCTGGTCCGGTCTCCAGCTGGTCAACGCCGCAGGGCTCGTCCACACGAACGTCCTGCGCCACGGCACGCCGCAGACGGTCGTCCTTCCGAGCGGGGGCCGCGCCTACGAGCGGCTGTACTGGACGTCGGAACCGGCCGATGACGAGGGCGTCCCGTGCCGGCCCACCGCGAACGCCATGAAGATCGTCCCGCCGGACGAGACCCGGCAGCTGGAGGCGCCCTGGCTCTACGGCGCGGTCTGCCAGCACGGCAACATCTCGCTCACTCCCCTGACGGCGAACCCGACGGGCGGCTGATCCGCCAACGTGTGCTCGCGTGGCTCCCCGAGACCGCGTCAGTCACGGCCGTAGTCGCGGGCGCGGGTGAGGACGGTGTCGAGCATGTCCTCGGTGACGCGGCCGGTGAAGGTGTTCTGCTGGCTCGGGTGGTAGCAGCCCAGCAGCAGCACCGGTTCGCGGTGGGCCGCCGAGGGCGGCGGCACCAGCTCGGCCTCGGCGCCGTGGCCGAACTTCGGCCGGGGCCGCGGGACCCCGTAGCCCGCCTGCTTCAGGGCCGGCCAGACGCCCTGCCAGGCGAAGCCGCCGAGGCACACGATGCAGCGGACGCTCGGCGCGACCATCTCGACCTCGCGGGCCAGCCACGGCAGGCAGGTCGTGCGCTCCAGCGGCGTCGGCTTGTTGTCGGGCGGCGCGCACCGGACCGTCGCCGCCATCCGCGCGCCGATCAGCCGCTGCCCGTCGCCGGCGTGCACGCTGGTCGGCAGGGCCGCGAGGCCCACCCGGTGCAGCGAGGCGAACAGCCAGTCTCCCGAGCGGTCGCCGGTGAAGATCCGGCCGGTGCGGTTGCCGCCGTGCGCGGCGGGGGCGAGCCCCACGATCAGGACCCGCGGCTCCGCCGCGCCCCATCCGGCGATGGGCCGGCCCCAGTACTCCTCGTCCGCGAACGCCCTGCGCCGCTGGACGGCGACCTTCTCCCGCCACTCCACCAGCCGGTCGCAGGCGCGGCACACCGACTGCCGGGCGCACAGCTCGTCCAGGTCCGGCGCCTTGGCGGCCAGCTCGACGACGTCGCCGGTGCCGTGGGCGACGGGGGTGTCCGGGGCGGCGG